>JABJPQ010000615.1 GCA_018663815.1 Halobacteriovoraceae bacterium
AAAAAGAAAAAAATGAATTACCTATTACGGCCTGGCTTCCTACTACTGTCAAAGAAGCAAAACTACGTCAGTGGGATGAGCTAGATATCGTCCTCATTACGGGGGATGCTTACGTTGATCATCCCGCTTTTGGAGTTGCAGTTATTAGTAGGATCATTGAATCTTATGGCCTTAGAGTGGCCATAATTTCTCAACCGAACTGGCAAGACGATTTAAGAGATTTTAAAAAATTTGGAGCACCGAAACTTTTCTTTGGCGTTACTGCAGGAAATATGGACTCTATGGTTAATAAGTATACGGCTAGCAAAAGAATGCGCTCAGGCGATGCTTACACACCTGGAGGAGCAACAAATTTTAGGCCAGACTATGCCTCAATTGAATACACAAAAATTTTAAAAAAACTCTTTCCTGACACACCTGTTATCATTGGTGGAATCGAAGCATCTTTGAGACGAGTGACACATTACGATTATTGGCAAAATAAATTAATGCCAAATATTTTATCAACGAGTGGAGCAGACTTATTAATTTATGGAATGGGAGAGCAACCACTTAGAGATATTTTAAAGTTAATGCAAAAAGGCGTTCCTTTTTCTTCGTTGAAAACAATTGCCCAAGTTGCTTTTTTACAAAAATCATCAGAAGAACTTCCTAAAAATAAAAAATGGGAAGATTATGAAATATCTTCTCATGAGCAATGCTTACAAGATAAATTAAAGTTTGCTCGCAATTTTAAATTTGTTGAAACAGAATCAAATAAACAATTTGCAAAACGATTAATTCAAAAAGTGGGTAAAGAAAAAATAGTGATTAACCCACCATTTAGAGTCATGTCTGAAAGTGAAATTGATCAATCTTTTGATTTACCTTTTACAAGACTTCCACATCCTAAATATAAAAAACGTGGTCAGATTCCTGCTTTCGAAATGATTAAATTCTCTGTTAATATGCACCGTGGCTGTTTTGGTGGTTGTAGTTTTTGTACTATTTCGGCTCACCAAGGAAAGCTAATTGCTTCGCGCTCAAAAGAATCTATTCTCAAGGAAGTTGATACGATTACAAAAATGCCCGATTTTAAGGGATACCTTTCTGATCTAGGCGGTCCATCTGCTAATATGTATCAAATGAAAGGAATTGATCCTGACATTTGTGATAGATGTCCGGCCCCGAGTTGTATCTATCCTTCGATCTGTGGAAATCTTGACACAAACCCAATGCAGATGATTCAAATTTACAAACAAGTAAATCAACACCCAGCGATTAAAAAAGCATTTGTTAGCTCAGGTTTGCGCTACGATTTAATGTTTAATAAAAGGTCCAAAGATCCTCTTGTCGACGAGCAGTATGTTGAACAACTTGTTACCCATCATGTTTCTGGGCGTCTTAAAGTGGCCCCTGAACATACAGAAGATCATGTCTTGGCGTTAATGCGAAAACCTAAATTTGAACTTTTTAGTTTGTTTAAAGATAAGTTTGAAGAAATATGCCATCGTAAAGGCTTAAAGCAAGAAATTATTCCTTATTTTATTTCATCCCATCCGGCCTGCACATCCGAGGACATGGCCGCATTGGCCGTAAAGACTAAAAATTTAGGATATAAATTGGAACAAATTCAAGATTTTACTCCCACTCCTATGACCGTTGCAACAGTCATTTATTACTCGGGATACCACCCTTACACCTTAAAAAAAGTAAGTACGGCCATTAGCTATGATGATAAAATTAAGCAAAGAAAATTTTTCTTCTGGTATAAAAGTGAAAACAAGAATTTTGTTAAAAACTCACTTGCTAAGTTAAAGAGGCTTGATTTGACCAAAGAACTTTTTGGTAACTAATAATTTGGGTTCTAAATATCAAAAAAGATACGAAAAGAACCATGTCCAATAAGAGTGTAACCAAGATTAATATCATCTGTATAAGTATTTGTAATTGTTTGCAGCATTAGGTCAATATAAAAATCACCCTTTGTTTGTGCATTTGGGAAATTATTTATTGCGAGGTCTGATTTATGTAAATAAAGCACAACGTAACTTTGTTGTCCGTCATGATGTATTTGACTATGATCTGCAATAACATAGTTGTCAGTATAGGCGATCACTTTTTTTTCTTTATCGTGCCTATAAACTGTAATTAATTCACCCGAATTAATGTCTGGAATACTATAACTTGCAGATGTGTGCTGTTCTAATTTTTGAAAAAAGTATTGATCACCAACTTTGACACATTCATAAAAATCAATATTTGCTTTTAGCTTAATATCATCTTCAACAATTTTAATCTCTGGGTTTGATAAGGTATAAACATTGGCTTTTTTGGATCTAATGATGTCATAGTCTTTTTGACAGTTTGCATCCTTAGCATCAAATAAACGAATTATTTCTTGAGCGGATCCAGTAATTGAAAATGTCAAAAAGATTGAGATAAGTACAAACTTCATATAATCCTCCATGTGTGTTTGTTTCTTAACACTCAGCACCCTTTTTGACAAGGATGTTGCAACCATTAAGTTGGATTCAGTTTTTACTTAGTGTGATGCGGCATGTACGGCCAGTACAGAGCAAGATGCTTGGGATATTAATTTATCCCCAAAGGTTCCTCGCAATGAGTCCATAAGTGTATGGTCACAGCTACCGAGAATAAGAAGATCGTATTCACAAGTAATATCTAATATTGACTCTAGTTCATCATGGCCTGATACGAGTCTTGATTTATTTACTGTTTTAAGTCTATCCCCAAGTAGGTTTATGATTTTTAATTGGTCTTCTTTATCCTTGGCTTTATTGGGTACATACTTGGACAAAGTAATATCAGCGTTATAGATTTGAGCTAAGTGATCAGCAGTTTCCAAAACAAGAGTATCGTTTACATCATTATTGATAAGTAAAACAATTTTTCGAATATATCTAACTCCAGTATCTTTGAAAGTGGCAAGATTACAATGGAGGTGAGACTTTAGCCATCCGATTGGATTATGAAAGGTAAGTGAGCCCCTGGACCTTCCGCCCCATTCAATTAAAAGCCATTTACAATGAAGCCTTTGGCTAATTTCGAAAACAGTTCTGGCCACATCGTGACTTGGTACCAAGTCAAAGGTAACAGATTCGTTCTTCTCGTGGGCCATAGCTATTATTCGTCTTCTAAGGGAGCGCATTAAACGTGGCTCTTCTACCACGTCATGTAGGTCAGTTTGCTCAGGAAGTTCTAAAATTTGAGCGACTTCTAGGTGAGTGTGCTCTACCATAGCGGCACCCATCTCAACTAAAACTTCAGGGGATTTTTCTCGGCCAAATAATCCGACCACTACTTGAGCATCTCCTGAAACATCAAAAGAATATACTTTGTTGTTTGGTTGAGATTCTTTTTCAGCAACCTCACTGATAAGATCGTTTCTTTTTCCTCTAACACCTATAACTCCTTTTCTTGTTGTTTTGTGTCTAGAATAAAAAAGGTAAAGAAAAAATCCAGGAACCGCTATGGCCAAAATAGCAAAGAATGCTAGCTTTCCCATGATAAAAAGTAAAAATACTCCCGAGATGATTCCAAATATTTGGAGTGAAGGATAAAGAGGAGATTTATAAATTGGCTTGTACCACTGAG
>JABJPQ010000128.1 GCA_018663815.1 Halobacteriovoraceae bacterium
AAAAGAGATATTTAACCAAAAGATTGACTTGAGCTCAGAAAAAATAGTAACAAACTCACACTCTACTCCATCTTCCAACATCCCAATGGACCCAAGTATTATCCATGATCCTTAAACCGCTTCAATTTTTTTTATTTTTATCCCTATTTTCTTGCTCGCTTATTATTGATAATTTTGAGGAGGATATCCTTACCCAAAATAAAATAACTCCATTAAATACAACTTCTCAAATTTCTTGCCCTACAAACTCTTCTCATATGCTTATCTCTGAAAACAAAGATTCACAGCTCTCATTTAATAAATTCATAAAAAAAACATCTAATAAATTCCCATTCTCATTTGTTGACGAAGCAGTTATGTGGTCTCTGGTACAAATGAATTTAAGACCCGACTTGAGCTCACCTAGCGCAAAACTACAATTATTGATAAAAATTAATGATAAAGAGGAGTACATCAATAGTTATGAAACAACTAACAATGGCTTTCCTTACTTCAATGCTCTGGAATTTATCTTAAAAAAATACCAATCACGTTATTCTTTGATAAAGCTGGCAAAAATAATCGATATACACTTTAAAAAAAAGTTTTTAGCTTCAAAGGAGTTTGAAAGATTTGTCGATGATCACAAAAACCAAATCATAGCGAACCCAACTCTCAAACAAGCATTCTTTCGAGGCGACGAACCACTACTGCAAGGAGAGAGGATACCAAGTATAAACTTCACCTCTTTAGTGCGGCATTATAAACGACAAAAAAAAGTTTCTGCTTATAAAATAAAACGAAAATTATTTGAGTATCAAACCCCTGCACCAGTTACTCCTATGTGTAACTTTGATTTGAAACTTTACGACAAATCTCTATTCTTAATTAACTCTAAAAAAATTAAAACTCACACTTTTGGAATTAAGAGCGCAAAGAATGCTTTTATGGCCATAAGTACTCAAGACTTTCAAGAATTTAAACTTATTAACAAGACATTTCTCCTGCGTGGTTTTTCAAACACAAGATCTTCATCTTTATGTTCATTTAAAAATATAAATAATAAAGGGGATACACTTTGGCTAACTTCCTCCGAGAGTCGGGATCCTGGGCAGCACCTTTATCACCTTTTTCAATATGGTATCGAAAAAATTAAAACGATTACAGAGCTGAACTCAATGCTCAGTTTTTCAAGGCATCAATTTTTAAAAGATCCAGTAAGACTGATTATTGAATCCCGTAGAAGCTCAAAGGGCCAGCTTCGTTCATTACTTAAACTAAATATACCTATTTATAATGCAAAAAGACTTGGAACTATTTGGGGTTATTATAGAAACTCTAGTCATTCTAGTTTTCTTTTAGACGAGAGAAGACAAGGGCACTTAGCATGTTCATCGAATTAATCGGAAGCTCAACAAAGATAAAAAAAACCCGCTCTTGCAAGCGGGCATATTAAAAAGATTCTCTTTTTTAAAAACTAGTAATTGATGACCTTACCAAGACCATTAATATAAAACGTTTTGTCTTCTGTGTATGTTGACATTATTGATTTAATTTCATATCCGAGCGAAAGAACTGCTGCTGCGACAGGGTCTTCATCTGACCCCTCATTCATAATTGTCTGTACCTTAAAGCTTGCATTTAAATCATAGCCCCACTTTGCCTTAACATTCGTAGGTTTTATGATTGCACCTGTAATGTATTTCCCGTTTCCTTCAAATTGTCCTGCATAAGAAAATATTAGCATATATTCAAAACTAATAGTTTCAACTCCCAAGTAATTTTTAGCAACAACTTTGTACTTGAGAGACCTTGGTATATGCCAATTAGATAGATCAAGTGCACGGATGACTTCATCTTTCTCTCCTCTCGGTAAAATCTCAACTGGTTTTGCATCTTTAATTGTGACCACTGGCTTTCCATCTTTAACAATTTTATATATTTCCTTACCTAATGCGATGAGCTTTTTAGTCATCATTAAAACATCACCAATGTTTACCTTTGTAACCTTTTGTTCTTTTATTAAACTAGAGACAAACGAAGGAACCTCAGACTTACTGACGAGAATATCTTGTTCCTGTCCTTTCGCATTCTTCAAAACATGATATGTTTCAACACTGTAGATTTGTTGAAATTGTTCAGAGTAAACGTTTTCAGCATACGTTGCCTGAGCGATAAAAAAAGTACTGCACATAAATATCATTAACAATTTCATAACACCTCCGAGTGTTTTAATGTTCTCTAGTGAAGTTCATACTGAGCTAGACAAAAACAGTCAACAAAGAAAGCCTTCATATATTCTTACTCTTTCTTACACTTGCGTAATATTTAAAAAAGTTGAAGAAAATTCACAATTTAATTGATCTTTCAAGAATTAATGGTTTAATTCTACCTGAATTAACATAAGTAAATCTAATAAATAGTATTAACGGATCTAATACAAATGGAGACAACTTTGAAGTCAATTATCAGCTTAATTTTAATCTTTTTATGCTTTAACTCCAATGCAGGCTTAAGAGTTGCCTCTTATAATATTAGAAATTTTGACTACGATACTCGGTCAAATACTCGTACCAATAAAAATCACCTCGTTAATACAATTAAAGCAATGAATGCAGACCTCATGGCCATTCAAGAAATTAATGAGCAAGAAGAGTTTAAGAGCATGATTAGCAATAAATTTAAAAATCGCTACAAAACCACTCTTTCTACCTGTGGAGGATTTAGCCAGCAAAAACTTGGATTTATCTATGATAAAAATAAACTTCAGCTCATGAATTTTAAAGAAGATGTTCGTACTTCTAAACCTGGCCGAACAGACGTATCTCATGAAGTTATGTGTGTTACAGGGTCAAGACCTTTGGCCATTGCAACTTTTAAGAATAAGCTAACCAATGAGAAGATTGTTGTCATTTCTGTTCATTTAAAAGCCGGTGGGAAAGATTCAAGTATCAAAAAGAGATTTAAGCAACATAATATCATTAACGATGTTGTAGCGAAGCTAGCACGAAATGGCCTTAATAATGTCATTATACTTGGAGATTTTAACTCGACTGAATATTCCTTGAAAAGAGATTCACATCAAAGGTTTAAAGCGTCGGTAAAGTCATTAAATGCCATCGATACTACTGAGCAACTTCAATGTTCTTCTTATTGGTGGGGTGGAGCTGACGATTCAAAGCAATACCCTTCTGTCTTAGATCACATTCTTATTAGCCGCAATTTATTAAAAGGTAAAACCTACTCAACTGAGGTGTTTGGCCACTGTAAACAATTAGCCTGCAAAGTTACTTACGAAAGTGAAATGGGAACTGGTTTTGACGAAGTTAGTGATCACTGCCCAGTTCTTACAGAAATAAAATAATACCATTTGTAAAATTGTATACAGTAACTATCTTTCACACTAAACTGGTCTTATGAGATACTTAAGTTTTGATTTAGAAGCCACTGGCTTAGAAGAAGATGCCAAAATTATTGAGTTTGGAATGGTTCCTTTTGATGCTGAAACTAAAACCATTAACACCAAGCTTAAAAAACATTTTTATGTTCAATGTCCTAGTTATGAAAAGCTTGAGCCCAACTTAAATGAATGGGTTAAAAAACATAACAAAGAGCTTATTCAAAAAGCTCATAATGAAGGGATCGACCTTGAAAATTTTAAAGAACAATTAGAGAAGTATTTTGAATCTAACGAAGTCAAAGAGTATTTTGGTAATAAGCCCGTTGTTTTATTTGGAAAATCCATGTCTGCTATTGACCTGCCTTTTATGACTCGAGATCTTGGTTGGGAGTGGATGAATAAATATTTTCATCATAGGAATCTTGACCTCTCATGTTTTACAATGGGCATGATTGATATGGGGAAACTTGCAAGTGGCATGGACTCAGGTTCAAATTTAATGACTTACTTAGAAATGGGTGATGTCTGTCATACAGCTTTAGAAGATGCTATAAATACTGCCAAAATGTATCTGAAAATTCTTGAACTGCAAGAGTCTTAATTTTTAGCATAGTACTTTCCCAAACGCGCCAAATAGAGGGCCGGATTTCTAACTCTATTATTTCTTCTGATTTCAAAATGTAAATGGGGTCCAGTTGATCGTCCAGTACTTCCAACCTTACCTATCACTTCTCCTTGAGAAACATGCTGTCCTTTTTTTACATAATGTTTTGAATTATGAGCATAAATAGTATGATAGCCACCTGAATGACTGAGTACAATCACTTTGCCGTAGCCTTTCATTTTTCCCGCAGAGATAACTTTACCACCAGCACTTGCAACAATATGGGTACCACTGATTGCAGGTATATCAACGCCATCATGATGCTTGCCTTTTCTTACACCAAAATAAGAGGATACCTTTTTAGAACTTGGAATAGGCCAAATAAATTTGCTATCATCAATATTTCCATAACGGCCATTATCGATTCTTCCAAAATTAATTCCATTTTTTAAAAAACCAATATTTGATTTTTTAAAAGTCCACTTCCCCTTAACCAATACGTATTGACCACTTCTATGATGAGCACATGAGAAAAGTAAAATGAATATAAAATATTTTGTATAATTAACCATCATCAAGTTTACTAATAATC
>JABJPQ010000118.1 GCA_018663815.1 Halobacteriovoraceae bacterium
CCACTGTCAGCATAGCCCTCAATGTGTAAATTCCAATCATTATCCTTCATAAGATTTGTTATCTTTTTAAACACAGGGATAAAACTTCGTCCTGATATCTCAGTTGATCCTTGCTTAAAAACAATTTTATCTTTGACTCTAATTTTTATACCTTCAGACATTTGAAAAACTTCAACAGACTCTGAGAGTTCATAAGATGCGAGTACTTTTTGCATCTTTTCTAGGTCTTCATCTGACTCACGATTAATTTCATGTTTATCCAACATACCTGCAGTGGTAAGTAGATCAATTGGAAAAGGTTCAACAGGTTCTTGCGACTCAATCATCGTTGGGGAATCGTCTGGTGATTTTCCTAATTGAATTGTTTCTCCAATTTTCATTGCATTCCCTGCAAATGCCTTTCTAATTGAGCCGGCCACAGAGTTAAATTTTGATTCATCTGTCTTACTCATAGCATAGAGAAGAACAAAGAACGTTAAGAGCAGCGTAACAAGATCTGAGAATGTGGCCATCCACGCAGGCGCGCCAGGAGGTGGGCATTCCTCAATGGGTGGACAATCTGGGCATTCTACTCCATCTTCATCGGCCATTACTCAGCTCCCTCAACTTGTCGCTCAGCAGGTGGCAAAAATGAATCGAGCTTCTCACGAATAACTCTTGGATTTTCACCAGCAACAATACCAAGCACACCAGCAACAATAATATTCATTATTAATGCTTCATTTTCAGAGTAAAATTTAAGTTTATTTGCAATTGGTCCCATAAATACGTTGGCTAAAACAGCTCCATAAAACGTAGTTAAAATCGCAACGGCCATAGACTTCCCCAGAGCTTCTGGACCACCAGATAAGTTTTGAAGCATGATAACGAGACCAATAAGTGTCCCAATCATTCCAAAGGCCGGACCATCATCTGCAATTCCAGAGATGATACTTTGCCCAAGCTTATGCCGCTCAACGAGTGCATCAATTTCCAATTGTAGTATTGAAGTTATAACTTCGGGGGGTCTATTATCAGCTGCTAACGTAACTGCCTTTTTTAAAAACGCATCTTCAACAGGAACTTTTTCCAATGCAAAAACAGATTCACGCCTAGCTGTCTCGGCTAATGATTGAATTTCTTCAATCATTGATTTTGGGCTAATTGCAGTATTAAAGATTGATTTCATATATATGGAGACTAGAGTTTTAATCTGTGCCATTGGCCACTTAATAAAAATAGCAGATAAAACACCACCACCAACAACTAAAATAGAGGGAGTATCAATAAAGGCCGCAATTGATCCACCAGATAAGATAGATGAGACAATTGCCAACGTAGCAAGTACAAGACCTATGACTGTAGCGATATCCATTTTTTATCCTTTTGAAATTCAATTCATTTGAATAAATATTCGGATAGTTATCAAACTAACTTTAAGTGAAACAGGGATGGATACATTTTTTCCGGAATAGAAAGATCAACTACTTAAACTACTTTCTTTAAATTGGTTCCAATTAAATGTTTCACCTCAGTTGCAAATGAACGCTGAATAGTACCTTTCTGGGTTTTAAGCTCAATTAACCTATAAAAAATGTTATCGTTATAGTTGACTGAACTCATCATATTTAAGAAGTGAAATAATTTTAAATTTGAATGCTCAAGGTCTTCACCTACCTTTTTTTCTATTTCTAAATCAACTGAGTCAATCCAGCTCGATATAGATAAGATAAGCTCGAGGTACTCCTTGAGCTGGTTGCAATGAAATGAATCAATAAGAAGCTCTTGCTTGCCAAGAAAATTTTCAACAAATAAGGACTCCTCTATATGTATTTTTTTTGTAAATTGTTTTTTCAAACTAAAATAAAGTGACTTTGTGTTTTTAGTAAAGAAAATGAAATCATTTAAAGAGCTAATTTGATCCTTTTTGCCATGAATAATATCTTCAAGCATAAAACACGCGCTATTATCACCTGAACAGATATTTGTATTACTCCAAGCTTCGTAAAGGCTTTCAAAATTTGAAATTGCATTTGCAAGTGGTAGGATGTAAATCTCATTTAGCTCACATAAGAGCGCGCCCTTAAAAGAGCTAAAAGCATCTTTTAATAAGTTCCACTTTAGTTGATCCTTCTCATGAATACTTTTATTTCGGCTCAGTCCACTTAGTACAAGCAGATGCTGAGCGGAGTTGCTTAGGTAACTCCACGAATACGGATAAACGATATCTTTTAGCTCACAACTCTGAATAAAATAATCATAGGTTAAACTTCTATTTTTCTTGACCCATTTGAGATTATCCAACTCCTCTACATCATGCTTGTTTTTATATCCACTCATGAAAAGATTTTGCTTTTGCTCTAATAAGATCACATTATTTAAATTCTTTTGTGTGTTTTCACTATTTTGCAAGTGCCCAGATTGGAAAACAAAAACATCATCCACTTCTATCCAATGAGTATAGTTTTTCTGTTTAAAATGAGGTATCGTCGAACGTTTGACCTCTTGCGATTCATGATTTAAACCTTTTACTCTAAAGATATGAATAGAATTAAAGTCACACA
>JABJPQ010000716.1 GCA_018663815.1 Halobacteriovoraceae bacterium
AAGGTCTAATTTACTTAACTTATCCGCAAAGATGCCGGGTAGCTTTGAGTAAATAAATTTCTCAATTTCGGCTTTAATTATTGAGTTTTCAAAAAAAAGAACTCTTAATGCTTTAAAATCAATACTTGAATTAACGATTACACTAGGAGCTAAGGATTTTATAAATTGAATGGTTTTGGCTTGGGTGTAGATATCCTTAACTAGACTATCAGCATCAATTAACGGGTAGCTGTTTTCAATAAGAAACTTACTAACACTAGACTTTCCTGTTGCAATGCCTCCTGTCAAACCAATGATAGGAATTTCGACGCCATAGAGCCGCTCTTTAGCGGAAAGTTTTATGAGTTCTGGTTTGAGCTTATGCATAACTAATTGTAAGCTTAATTGAATTTAATTGTACACTGGAGATTAGTAATGAAAGGTCAAGCATACACCTCTAAGAAGGTTGATGAGAATGGACTTGTTAATTGGTCTGAAGCAGAAAATGCAACTTGGGCAAAACTCGTTGCAAGGCAGACTGAAGTCATTAAAAATCGTGCTTGTGACGAGTTCGTTTTAGGATTGAAATTATTAGATTTCTCAGCAGATAAGATTCCACAGCTGCCTGATGTAAATAAAGTTTTGGAAGAGTGTAATGGGTGGGGAGTTGAGCCTGTTTCAGCTGTTATTCAACCCAAAGAATTTTTCACACTACTTGCTAATAAGCGCTTTCCTGCGGCAACATTTATTAGAACCCCGGAAGAACTTGATTATTTACAAGAGCCAGATATTTTTCATGAACTTTATGGGCATGCACCACTTTTGACTAATAAGGCTTATGGCGATTTTATGGAGGCTTTTGGAAAGATGGCCTTGAGTGAAGAACCAAAGGATCGAAGACGTTTATTTAGATTGTTTTGGTTCACAATCGAATTTGGTCTTGTAGCAACAGATAAAGGTTTGCGAGCATATGGGGGAGGAATTCTCTCTTCAATTGGAGAGACTCAGTACTGTTTAGAAGACAAGGTTGAGAAAATTAAATTCACTCTTATTGATGCTTTAAGAACACCTTTTAGAATTGATATTATGCAACCGCTATACTTTGTACTTGATAAGTTTGAAGACCTGTTTACCATTTTGGATAATGATATTATTAAGCTTATTAATCAGGCGAAAGAACTTGGTGATTATGCCCCTCTCTTTCCACCTAAGAAAAAATCTCAAGTTGAGGGCGCGGATGAAGGAAGTATGAGATGCTAGATTCTTCAAGCACAGAAAACATATTGCCTCCAGGTTGGGATAATATTGAAAATAAAAAATTGTGTAAAACATTTCAATTCAAAGGCTTTTTAAAGACAATGTCGTTTGTTAACGCTGTTGCTTGGGAAGCAAATCGAATTATGCATCACCCGGATATGGAAGTGAGCTTTAATAAGTGCACTATAAATATTACAACCCATGATGAGGGGAACTCTTTAACTGATAAAGACTTCAACCTTGCTCAGAACATAGAAGACTTATTAAACTAGTATGAAGATTACTGTAATTTCAGAAACAGGAGAGGTCCAGCAACACTATATCGATAAAAATATAGTTATTCTTGGGCGAGGACAAGATTGTGATGTCACAGTTGATAGTGGTCACATATCTCGTGAGCATCTTAAGATAAGAGTTGAGGATGAATGCATATTTATCCAAGATATAACTCTTTCAAACTGGGTTTTTTACAATGAAGATAAGTTGGGTAAGACACATGAAACAGCGTACTATGATTTTGCGTTATTAAAATTACCTAGTAATTACGAAGTGAAAATTAGTTTGTCACATGAGGAGGAAGAGGTAGAGAAAAAGGAACCTACTAAAAGCAATACTCAACAAAAACTAGATATCTATAATGTCCCAGGGGATAATTCTCAGGAGATTAGAATTAAAAGAACAAGAAAAAAGCCAAAGAAGCTTAATGAATATATCGTTGTTGGTTTTGTTTTAATTATAGTAATATTTGCTTTTTTCTTTGTTCGTGAAGATGCTAATAATAAGCAAATCGTAAATGATAAACCACAAAATGAAAGAGTAAGGAGTTCAAAAAAAGCAAAGCGTAGAGCTAAAAATCGTACTCGGAAAAAAATAATTAGTAAGAAGAGTACAGGTAAGTTCGATACTACAAAGTTTGAGGAGATGTTGAACTCAACAGCAAAGTGTAAGCCAGGAATGTCAGCACAAGTTTGTAAGAGAATATTTTCAAATAGAAGAAAATCGGAAGGGGCCATCGTAGAGGGAGCCACCCTGTACGTCTTAAAAGAATTCATGTCGCGTATTCGAGACTTACAAGTTGTAAACTCTCAAAGTCGTAATAACAGTTCTAGCAGAAGGCGTAAGCAACTGAATTTATCTTTATTGCAGCATACCGATATTATTCCATTTATTGCAGGAGCAGATATTTTAAAACCAAGTTTTCTTAAAGCAATTGAAAATAATAATATTAATAATGTTGTCGTGTTTGTTTTTGATGTGAATAAAAATCTTAAAGGACAATTTAGTATTGATTCATCAATGTATAGACGCTTTGACGTTGAAGATTATGATGCCATTTACACAGATATAAGTAAGGGACTGACTCAGTTTAAGCGAAGACTAAAAAAATATGTAGTAGAGGATAAGCAGTGAGAAATGTAGATGTAGCAATTATTGGAGCTGGTTCGGGCGGACTTTCAGCGAGACGAGAAGTTGCAAAGAAAACAGATAATTATGTAGTTATTGACGGTGGTAAGTTAGGAACTACTTGTGCCAGAGTTGGGTGCATGCCTTCAAAGGTACTAATTCAAATTGCACAAGATTTTGAGCGCAGAAAAAAACTTGCCGAGCAAGGCATAATGGGCGCAGAGAACCTAAGTATAGATACAGTACAAGTTATGAAACATGTGCGAAAGTTAAGGGATAGGTTTGTTAGCGGAGTTCTTGGTGGAGGCCGTTCTTGGATGGAGCAAAAATTAATGCCAGACTATGCTTCGTTTATTGATGCTAATACATTACAAGTTGGTACTGAGCAGGTTTGGGCCAAAAAAATAATTATTGCGACCGGATCAACTCCTGTTATACCCAAAGAGTTAAATGATTATAAAAGTTTTATTCTGACAACTGATGACTTTTTTGAAATAGATGATTTACCCAAGTCAATTGCTGTTATTGGAACAGGCGTTATTGGTATTGAGCTGGGCCAGGCGTTGCATCGCTTGGGAGTTAAAACAGTTGGTATTGGACGCTCTGAAAATATTTCAGGCGTTTCGGATCCAAAATTAAAAGCCTATGTTTTGAAAAAATTTACCGAGGATATGACTGCTAGTTTTGGTGGAATCTCATCTGTTGAAAAAATTGGTAATGAGCTTAAACTAAAATCGAGAAAGAATGAATATTTAGTTGAGAAAATACTTATCACAGCTGGGCGAAAAACCAATTGGGATAAGCTTGGTCTTGAAAAAATAGGTGTTGAATTTGACGAGAGAGGGATTCCAAAATTTTGT
>JABJPQ010000043.1 GCA_018663815.1 Halobacteriovoraceae bacterium
CAATTACTTTATTGGCCGCAGGCATGAGTACCCTCGACGGTATTTTAGTTGCACTCTCTTCAATGGTGGTAAATGATATCTATATTCCTTATAAAGGAAAAGATAATATTGACTCGGCCAAAGCTTTAAAACTGTCACGTCTTTTTCTAATTCTAATTGGGCTTATAAGCCTTGTTATTGCATGGAACCCACCCCAATTAGTAGGACTCTTTGCTCAAAAAGGTGTCTATGCTTTAGCTGCAGCAAGCGTCATTCCCATTGTAGTAGGAGTTTTTAGCCAGGAAAAAGTAAACCCAAATTATATCTTTATTGCGAGTGGTATTGGTTTTTTCGGACATTTAATTTTAAACACTTTTGGAGGAGTTGCAAATCCTGCTGTTAGTAGTATGTATTCTATTTTTATGTCGGCACTCTTTATAATTACAATTCTATTTATCAATAAACAAATTAATTTAGCTATCTTCACAGGCAATTCCAAACGAGGAACAAAATGAAAAACATCCTATTTTTACTCTTATTTTTAACTCTATCTAAGCAAGTACTTGCTGCGAGACTGACAGGTTTCGTAAACACTTCCAATGGTAGTGAATTATACGTTCAATATACTAAGGCAGAACCTGGCAAACCTACTTTTGTTTTTATTAATGGCCTTGTGTATGAAATTGAACGTTGGTCAAAAGTAAGTCAAGCTTTAACCAAACTTGGCTATGGTGTTTTACATTACGAATTTGAAGGTCAAAATAGAAGTTACCTCCAATCTATGAATAATAATAATGGTCATCCAAATTGGCTCTATAAGGGGATAAAATTGGATGATAGTGCACAACAATTAAAAGAGATTCTCGATTACTTTAATATTTCAAATGCAAATATAGTGGGTCTCTCATATGGATCAACCATAGCTGCGACCTTTGCTAAAAACCACCCAGAGTACATTAAAAATATTGTTCTTATGTCTCCCCTCATTATTTCTCTGGACCGTTACGATCCTCAAGGAAAAAACTTTCGCCTTTGGTTAAGTACACTCGATTTGTGGGGACCAATTGGTTCATATTGGTCTAATTATTATTATGACATGGTTTATAAGTGGTACTACAGTAAACAATCCAGCACTCGTAATTATGACTTTGGAAGGTGGGAAAAAGACTATTACAAATCTGTCTTTCAACAAGTAAAGTCAGTTAATAACTTTGATTTAAGAAAAATTAATTTTAAAGATAATCTTGACGGAAAAAAACTTCATCTTATTACAGCTTCTAAAGAGAATAAAGTCTATTTACCAGATCAATTGAGTATGTGGAATATTTGGCCAAAAGAAATCAAAGGAAGCTTAGTTCACATTCAAGGAGCCTCTCATGCTATTCCTGACTCTGCTCCAGCATTTAGTATTGCCATTTTAGATTCGATTGCCAAAGAAGAAAATATTATGTTTAAGGGCAGCTCATTTAAAGCTGAAATTAAAAATGGCAAACTTGTGCTTGATTATTTCGAGCTAAATAAATATTATTTTCCGAATAAGCTTAATTTCAAGTGAATTTGAACTTTTAACTTAAAGTCCCTTCATTATTTAACTCAATCCAACGAAAAGAGATTGAATATATTGAAAGGAAAAATGAATATGTTAGGTAAAACCTCTTTAAGTAATAAAATTATTGTTGGCTTCTTATTAAGTGGGCTAATTCCTTGTATGATTCTTTCTGTTTTTGTCTATCAACAAACAAAGGAATCATTATTAGAGGAGGCTCAGAAAAAACTAATTTCAGTTAGAGAAGTTAGAGCATTTCAATTAGAGTCTTTATACGAAACAATGGCCGGACAAGTAAAAGCATTAGCAGCAAATAAAGTCACCTTAAATGCTACTACTGAATTTATTAAAGGGTTTTCCAGGTTTCAATTAGACGGCAGTAAAAAAGAAGAAAAAATAACATCTTTAAAAAAATATTATGATGAGCAATTTTCCCAATCATATCAAAAATCTAATAATGAAAAAGAAACAAATCGTACGAATGAGATACTCGATACAATGAAACCGATAGCTAAAGACTTACAATATACTTACATTAGTAATAATGAGTTTCCTTTGGGAGAAAAAGACAAACTCTATGATGTAGGCAATAAGACATTATATAATGATGTACATATCAATTATCATGATACCTACCGTAAATATTTAAATACTTTTGGCTATTATGATATTTTTCTTGTTTCCACCAGAGGGACTGTAGTTTATTCGGTTTTTAAGGAACTGGACTTTGCGACCAACCTTTTAACTGGCCCCTATAAAGGTTCAGGTTTAGCAAATGCCTTTAAAGGTGCTCTAAACAAAAAAGAAGGTGAACATTTCTTCACCGAAATTAATAAATACTTTCCGAGTTATGAATCACCAGCACAGTTTGTATCGGCACCTGTTTATGTCGATTCTAAATTATATGGCGTTTTAGTTTTTCAAATCCCAGTGGCAAAAATCAATCATATCATGACTGGGAATCAAAAATGGAAGGAACAAGGACAAGGAAATTCAGGCGAGACTTATATCATTGGAAAAGATAAATCGATGAAAAGTCTTTCTCGTTTTTTAGCAGAAGATGAAAAAGGTTTTTTCACCACGATGAAAGATCTAGGCGTTGTGCAAGAAGATCTCGATTATATGAAAGCGAAAAAAACATCTGCCGTTGTCGCAAAGATAGAAACGAGTGGAGCTGAAAAAGTTATCAATGGAGAAAAAGGGTTTGCCATTTTTCCCGATTATCGAGGTGTAAACGTACTCAGTGCTTTTAAACCCTTACATATTCCAGGTCTAGAGTGGTTCGTCCTGAGTGAAATGGATGAAGATGAAGCTCTTTCATCTGTATATTACATGCAAAAAGTCATTTTTGCACTTGTTGCATTCGCAATGTTTATTAATTTTCTTATGTCCTTCTTTTTTTCAGGGTCAATATCAAAACAATTAGTAACTCTATCAACAAAACTTCAGCATGCCGCAGAATCACTTATGAGCGCTTCAAAAGGGGTTTCTTTAGGAGCATCTGATCTTTCGGCTTCAACTCAAGAACAAGCAGCAAGTCTACAAGAGACTTCCTCATCAATTAATGAGATTGCGGCCATGGTGGATACAACTTCAATTAGTGCTAAAGAAGCTGCGGAACTTTCGGAATCAAGTCAGGTTAATGCAAATAATGGTCAAAAGAAAATAGAATATTTAAAAGTTAAAATCGATGAAATCCACAATAGTAATAACAACCTTATAAACAGCGTAGAAAAGAATAATAACGAAGTTGAAAATATCAAAAATGTGATTAGTGAGATTGGTAATAAAACTAAAGTTATTAATGATATTGTTTTTCAAACGAAATTATTGTCCTTTAATGCATCCGTAGAGGCTGCGAGAGCAGGAGAAGTTGGAAAAGGCTTTGCCGTTGTTGCGGAAGAAATTGGGGCACTCGCAGAAATGAGTGGTACTGCCGCTGCCGAGATTTCAGATTTGCTAACAAAAAGTATAAAAGAAGTTAGCCAAATTGTAGAGAAATCTAAAAGTAATATTTCATCTGTTGTAGATGAAGGGAAAGAAAAAGTGAATGAGGGACTTAAAGAAGTTCAAAACGCAACAGAAATCCTAAGAGGACTAGTGTCAGACTTTCAAAAAGTTAATAGCTCTGTTCAAGAAATTGCTCACTCATCATCAGAACAAGCAGTTGGTGTCGGAGAAGTTAATCAAGCAATAGCACAAATTGATCAAGCCACTCAACTAAGTACTCAGGTTGCACACGATTCTTTACAACGAGCATCTTCTTTAAAAGATGAAGCTGACAATCTTGCCCATTTAGTCGCTAATATTCAAGCAATTGTTTTTGGAAAGGATAAACGTTTACGTATAGATGAGGCAAAAAAGAGTAAGCTTAATAACAGAACTACCTCACCAAATACTTTGTCTGTAAAAAAAGCAGCATAATAAGATATTTATTTTTGTCCGTGTAAATGAACGTCTCTTTGAGGAAATGGAATTGATATGCCTGCCTTATCAAGTTCTTTTTTAACGTTTTCGAGCATATATATATAAACATCCCAATAATGGACAGGTTTACAATATGGTCTTACGGCAAAATTCACAGAGCTATCAGCGAGCTCACTAACAAAGACATCTGGACCAATATTAGTAAGAGCATTAGGACATGCCTTAGCTACGTTTGTGAAAACTTCTTTCGCTTTATCGATATCATCCGTATATGAAATACCAAATGTCAGATCAACCCTTCTTTCTTGATTGATAGAGTAATTTTTAATAGGGCTACTCGAGATTTCTCCATTCGGAATATAATAAACAATATTATCTGGGGATAAAAGAACAGTAACAAAGGGTTGAATTGACTCAACAACACCGATTACACCATTTGTTTCTATGAGGTCACCTTTCTTAATTGGCTTAAAAATGAGTATAAGCACTCCCCCCGCAAAATTGCCAAGGCTTCCTTGCAAGGCCATTCCGATTGCAAGTCCGGCTGCACCTAGGACAGCGATGAGAGAAGTTGTTTGCACCCCCAACATTCCGACAATGCTAATATAGAGAATCACTTTACCAAGAATTGTTGCAATTCCTACCAGGTAAGGCTGTAATGTATCATCAAATTTAATTTTAGAAAGACCGCTATCAAAAATTTTCCCGAGGATTCCAATAACCCAAGACCCAACAAAAAGAGTTACAATGGCCAATAATATTTTAGGGCCATAAGACATTACCATCTCAATTGCTTTTTCTGCATATATCTGAGTATCAAAATTCATCGTGTGACCTTTTATTTGGATTAAAAAACATTTTCTAGATTATTAATAACTTATTGTCAATTAGGGGTGTTTTTAACTAAATAACTTTATAAAAATTAACATAACGATCTTGTTGCTTACGACTTTTAATGGAGTCGATTTTTTCTAGGGTCTCAAGCTTGTCTAAGGCATCAAGCATTAAGTCATCCCATCCAGAAATAAAAAGGATATAGAATTTTGCGCCATCGGAGATCATCTTTTCAAAGTATGAAACGAGTAAAGAAACATCATCTGTTCCTACTGGATCATAGAGATAATAGCCATCAAATCCTAAAAAATCATTGGGTCTTTCCAAAAAATTACAGGTCTTAAAGAATAGATTTTTTAAATCAAAATATTTTGCAATAGAATTAGTAAATTCTACTCTCTCATTTACTAGCTCAAGACCGACATACTCTAATTCCCTATCAACCTCAAGCGCCATATAAAGGAGAGCGCGTCCTGTACCAGAACCCAAATCACAAACAGAGTTAATATCATCGTGAGAATTTATAAATTCAATAATCAAATCTAAGTCATAATAGCAAGCAGTGTAAACATGGTATCCTTCACCGAAGATAATATTCTCTTCAACCTCACGATCTTCAGGGTATAGATGTGATATTTCGCTAACCCACAGTAAACGATCTAGAATCAAATCTTGAAAGCTAAAATCTATTCCATCTGCCTTAATAACGTTCTTCACCAATTTGAATATTTGTTTAACGAGAGCAAAACTAAGATTCTCGAAGAAGGCCTGTCTGATAACAAGGTTATCTTTGCGATTAACTGAACAAACTTTATTTAAAAATTTAGTTTGCTTAACCAGAGGTTTAGTTAGGATATTTTCCCATTGGGTACGTGGACTTTTAAACATGCAGCACATTAGCATTAATGTTTCGTTATTTCATCTATTATCCCTTAGTAGAGTCGTAATTACACAATAATACTTTTTTTACAAATATTTCCAAGTCGCTTTTACAGACCAAGTAAACTTCAATAAAATACCTTGTGCAATTAGAACCAAACAAATTCCCAATAGATCAACAGCTTGAAGCTATAACCAACTCCCTTTCTAGCAATTCATGTCTTCTATTAAAGGCTGAAACAGGAGCAGGAAAGACAACTCGTTTGCCACCTTACCTATTTTCAAAAACTCAAGGTAAAATTTTAGTTTTAGAACCGAGAAGATTAGCTGCAAAGTTATCCGCAGAGCGGTGTGCTCAAACC
>JABJPQ010000717.1 GCA_018663815.1 Halobacteriovoraceae bacterium
AATTATGGGAACAGTGTTTATAAATGAGAAAACGATTTCCTTAATTGATTTATATACGATTATTGAAGCGCAGAATATTGGTGGCTTTAATCGCAAGGCCGATACAGATCTGAATAAAAATAAAAATAAGACAATTTTAGTGGTTGATGATTCTCCTATGTATCGCAAGTTGGAGGCTGACTTGTTATTAAGTATGGGATTTACTGTTGAAACCGCGAATCATGGAGGAGAGGGCTTTGATATGATTTCTAATAAAGAGTATGACCTCCTTATTACGGATATTGAAATGCCTGTACTTGATGGATTTGAGTTCGTTGATAAAATTAGAAATGAGCTCAATAATATGAATCTACCTATACTTGCTTTGTCGACCAGGGTGTCAGAAAAAGATATAGCCAGAGGAAAAGAGGTTGGGTTTGATTGGCATATGGAAAAATTCAAAAAAGATTTAGTTATGGATAAAGTATTAAACATCCTAGGTGAGAAATAATTATGGAAAAGATTCAAAACGATGTTAGACAGTACTGTGGGTTTAAAGTAGCAGGTGAAGAATATGCAATCCCAGTCATGGAAGTGCAAGAAGTCATTAAGCCTCAGGTTGTTACATCAATCCCGTTAGCTCAAAATGAAATAAGAGGTTTGATTAACCTAAGAGGGCAAATCGTTACGTGTCTTAGTTTAAGACAACTCTTTAAACAAGATGATGATTTATCTCGAGATTATATGAATATTATCGTTAAAGGCAATGACGGGCTTTTTTCCCTGGTTGTGGATGAAGTCACGGATATTATTAATGTTGAGGAGGGGTATCTTGAAAATGCTCCTGATACGATTAATCCGAACTTAAAAAGATATGTTGAAAAAATTTATAAGAAAGATAGGGGCTTAGTGATACTTCTAAATATTGCACGACTTATTGATATTCAGTCAGAGCATAATAAATGAAAGTCCTTGTCGTAGACGATTCAATTGTTTTTAGAACAGCTATAAAGACTGCCCTTTCAGGCAGCGATTTTGTAACAGAAGTAGACGTTGCCTCAAATGGCAAAGTTGCTGTCGATAAAATAAAGCAAAAAAACTTTGATGGTGTTACGCTTGATCTTGAAATGCCTATTTTAGATGGCATTGAAACAATTAAAGCCATACGTGAATTTGATACGAGAATTCCCATAATCATCTTTTCTGCCCAAAATATGAATGCAGCAAATAAGACTCTTGTTGCACTGGAAATGGGAGCTGATGATTTTGTTCAAAAAATTCAGGGGTCCTCAGATCTTAATGATACACTCGAACAAATCCGTTCCCAATTAATTCCTCGGTTTAAAGCTTTACTTGATAAACGAAAATCAAGGCAGGTATTGAGCTCACCGGTGTTTGTTGAACCTGTTGTTGTCACTCCAAAAGCAACGAGTTCATATGCTCCGGTATCAATAAGCTCCTTTACTCCAAATATTATATGTCTTGCTTCCTCGACAGGGGGGCCAGATGCTTTAAGAAAATTTTTTGGTGATTTAGAAAAAATAACAGTTCCAATGATGCTTGTACAGCATATGCCTCCCATCTTTACAACTCAATTAGCGGCAACATTAAATGATTTAAGTGAAAATCGTGTTGTTGAGGCTAAGGATGGGGACATTCTTGAGGGGGGAACTTGCTATCTTGCTCCCGGAGATTTCCATATGCGAGTTGAAGAGGCTCAAGATGGAAATTATAGAATTAGCTTAGACCAAGGTGAGAAAGTATGTTTTGTTCGTCCAGCAGCTGATGTTTTATTTGAGTCTGTCGTGAAGAATTTTCGAGGAAATATTGCAGGAGTTGTCTTTACAGGGATGGGCCAAGATGGTGCCGAGGGCTGTAAGTTAATCAAAGAGACACAAGGAGCTGTGCTTGTGCAGGATGAAGATTCAAGTGTTGTTTGGGGAATGCCAGGGGCCGTTGTTGAGTTTGGAGCATATGATAAAGTTCAAACGATACCAGAGTTGGCAAAGTCAATTAATAAAATTGCAGGGATGATTTAGGAGAAAATATGAAAGTACTAATAGTTGATGATTCAAATTCTATCGCAATGGTTGTAGGGCAAATGTTAAAAACTGCTGGTTATGAAGTTGAGCGAGCTAAAGATGGGAAGGATGCAATTAATGTCATTAAAGAAAATTCGAATATTGAGGTTGTTTTACTCGATTGGAATATGCCAGAAATGGATGGACTTGAGTTCTTGCAATATAACCTTGAGCATAAGATTGTAAATGGGCCAATAATAATGATGACGACAGAGAATAAGCCAGAAAAAATTATGAAAGCACTTGAGAACGGCGCCAGTGAATATATTATGAAACCATTTACTCAAGATGTCCTTATTACAAAAATTGAGTCTGTTACAACTGGAGGAGAATAAAGTGTCATCTCATGAAATAAAGAACGAAGTTTATAAATTTTTTGCAGATATTGTTTTTGCTAAAACAGGGATATTTTACCCTGAAAAAGACTACTATCGACTTGATAGTCGAATTAATAATTTGATGGAAAAATATAGTTTTGAAACTTCCGATGAGCTCTATCATGCTTATAAAAACTCCAAGACAGCAGATATGGAAACTTATTTGATAGATATTTGTACTAATAATGAAACCTATTTTTTTCGAGATACTAAGCCTTTCGATGCTCTTGCAAAAGATATGATCCCTGCAATACAAGCACAGTATCCTCATGAAACAATAAATATTTGGTCATGTGCCAGTTCTACCGGGCAGGAACCACTCTCAATTATCATGTCAATTTTTGAAAATTTAGGTAGTGCAACTCGGTTTACTTTCGATGCAACTGACATCTCGACAAAAGCACTTAGTAAAGCAAAGTCTGGGCTCTACACCGGGTTAGATGTGCAAAGAGGTTTGCCGATTCAACTGCTGATGAAATACTTTGAGCAAAAAGAAGATAATGAGTGGCAAGCAAAATCTGAGATACTAAGTAAGGTAAACTACTCAAGTTTTAATCTATTTACTGGTCCTTTTGTTCCTGAAAAATATCATGTTATTTTTTGCCGAAATGTTCTTATCTATCAAGATACTGAGAACAAGGTAGAGATTCTACATAAACTAGCTAAAACCCTTAAGCCAGGTGGATTCCTAATTTTAGGTGCGGGTGAGAGTCTTATTGGTACTAAAACAGACTTAGCTCAAAAATCTTTGCAAAATAGTATGGTATTCCAACGGCCAAATGAAACAAGTACTGCTGCTTAATAAATATTTATAAATCTTTAGTAATGTTTCAGCGTGATATTTCCGATATTTAACTACGGAGAATAATTATGCAAGATGATATGTTAGATGATTTTTATGTAGAAGCTCAGGAACTTTTTGATGAAGCAGAGGATAGTTTACTTTCCATAGAAAAAACAGATGACTTTGATAAGTGTTTTAACTCGATCTTTAGAACTTTCCATAGCATAAAAGGTGCTGCGGGAATGTTTGGTATAGATAAGTTACAAGAGCATATGCATTTTGTGGAAAATCTATTGGAACAAAAAAAACATCTCAAGACCATGTCCATGGATACCGTCGATTACATGCTTAATGCTGTTGATAGTGCCCGCAAGATGTTAAAGGGTGAAGAGGTTGAGTTTAAGTACTTTGACCCAGATGAAGCTGGTCATGAGCAGATTCAAGTTACTGCTGAAGATCAAAAGCTAACTGATACACTAAAAAAACAAATTGAAAAAAAGGTAAATATAAAACCAAGTGAAGGTGTTATTTTCGTTGTAGATGATGAGCCTGATATTCTTGAAATTGTTACAGAATTTCTATCAGATGAAAATTATACAGTACATACCTATACAAATGCGAAGGTTGCTCTGGAAGAACTAAGTGAAAAAAAACCAGATCTCATTATAACGGATATTAAAATGCCTGAAATGAATGGTATAGAACTAATGCAAGAAGTGAATAAGAGAAAACCACACTTACCAGTGATTGTTGTTAGTGGGCAAGTGACAAAAGATGTATGCATGAATTCTATGATATGTGGGATTTCTGGTATTCTTGAAAAACCATTTGATCCAACTCAGATGATTGGCATGCTCGAAGTTGCAATAAATAAATACAATAATATTAAATTACTAAATAAAAGTATTGATTTACTCGTTTATCAATTTGAAGATTTCGATAAGTACTTGGCTTCCGTAGGTTCCGAGTCAAAGCGAGAAAGCTTTAGAACTGATTTGAAAAATATCTTGAAACAAAAAAAGTTATTATTTGATCGGTTAAATTAGTGGGAGAATAAAG
>JABJPQ010000570.1 GCA_018663815.1 Halobacteriovoraceae bacterium
AGAAAAATTTATTTTTTAAATGCAAATAAAAAGATTATGGGACATTGGCATACATTTCATAAGCCCTTTGCCATTTTTATGTTCCTCGTTGCATTTATTCATATTGCAGTTGCCCTATTATTCCAAGTCAAACACTAACAAACGAAAGGTCACATGAAAGAAGCTGAAACAGAAAATTATTCAAATCTATATTTCCTAATCTCGGATAATTTTGAACTCGTAAGTATGGGAATCATTGGTGTTATCGTTGCACTACTCCTTTTAAAAAGTTCTTTAAAGCAAAAAAAAACTACCAAGGTCCTAAAAAAAGTCGTTGCGAATAAAATGAATGAACCCTTTTCACTCCACCCAGAAATTGATGAAGCTAAGTGTTTAGGTTGTGGAGATTGTACTCGTGCTTGTCCAGAGGGAGAGGTTCTCCAGCTTATAAATCATAAAGCTGTTCTCATTCACGCCACTAAATGTGTGGGCCATGGACTTTGCGAACAAGTCTGCCCTTTGGGTGCAATTGATTTAGTTTTTGGAACCAAAGCAAGAGGAATGGATATTCCAAGAATTAGCCAAGATTATGAAACAAATATTCCTGGTCTTTATATAGCCGGAGAGCTCGGAGGAATGGGGCTGATTAGAAATGCGGTTAGACAAGGTCAAGCAGCTGCAGAACATGCAATGAAAAACTTAACCTCTAAGGCAAAAACAGATTATGACCTACTCGTTGTTGGAGCTGGCCCAGCCGGGTTTGCGGCCGGACTTGAGGCTAAAAAGCAAAATAAAAAGTATGTCTGTTTAGAACAAAACTCATTTGGTGGAACCGTTTATAACTTTCCTCGTCAAAAAATTGTTATGACTATACCATTTACATTACCGATTGAGGGAGAGGTGAAATTTAGTAAGAACGTTGTCTCTAAGGAAGATTTGTTAGAACGTTGGGATGAAATAAGAATTAAAAACAAAGTTAATATAAAAGAAAAATCAAAATTTGATTCGATAGTTCAAACAGATGATTATTTTACAGTTGGAACACCTGAAGGAAAAGTCACAGCGAAAAAAGTTATATTGGCCATGGGAGTTCGAGGAAGTCCCAGAAAACTAGGGCTTGAAAATGAAGACCAAGAAAAAGTTGCTTATAACTTAATTGATCCAGAACAATACCAAAAACAACATGTGGGTGTTGTTGGTGGAGGGAATGCAGCCGTTGAGGCCGCTCAGTATCTTTGCAAGGAGCAGTATGGAAATACAGTCTCTATCTTTATTCGGGAAGATGCCAAAAATGGTCTTGCTCGTTGTGCTGAAGATAATAGAAATTTACTTTTTGAGTGTGAAGAAAAGGGATTAATTAATATTTGTTACTATACATCTGTTAAAGAAATTCACACTGATCACCTTATTTTAAAAACAAATGACGGCGATCAAAAGCTTGAAAATAATTATCTTTTTATTTTTGCAGGAGCAGAGGTTCCTCATAAATTTTTAATGAGTTTAGGGATTAAAATTGATAAGAAGTTTGGGACAAAATTGGGATCATGAATTATGTCACAAATGCTTAGTTGCTTTCCTGTACCCTGATTTTTTCTCGAAACATAACTCAATAATTTGTGTGTATTAACAGGCGTTACAGCCTTATAAGATTAACTGTTGAAATTTCACCTACTTACTAAATAAGCAAGAATCAATTGTTAAGGCATTAAGTAGAGAAATTACATACAATCAATTTACACATTGTGCAATGCTTATAATTAGACTACTTTTCATAAACACAAAAAACAATTATTTTATGGACAGGAGTTTAGCATGAAAAAAATGATGACATTAATTGCAGTTCTAGTTACATCATCTGCAATGGCCGAAAGAATTGTAATTTTAAATAATGATCAAGCAAGAGAAGTTGTAATGAATCAAAAATTTGTTCAAGACCAATTTGATATGGTTGAGAAGCTTTCAACAAAAACGGCACAACTCATTCACATTACATCTAAGGAAGTTGGAATACGTGAAGATCGTGGGCTAGATGAAAGGTATAATAGTGGAATGAAACACAAGTTTATGTTTGAGAACTCTGATAGCTCACTTGCATGTAATTTTTCAATCTACGTCATTTATCAAGATACGGTTCCTCTTTCAATTAATAAAACTTACTCAAAGGTTACTTCTGAAACAAGATGTACTAAGTACTAATTTACGAGACATCTTCAAAGTATACTCGGAAAAGATTAACTACCCCATATTACAAATGTAGTATGGGGATAGATTCTATAAGATGATAGGCAATGTCGCTAAAAAACTCTGACAAATCAGGCCATAAATAATTAATCAAATAAAGAATTCAAGAACTTTGCAGCGTCATCTAACTCCCCCGGATACAAAAAGTAAAAAGAACCGATTCCACCCTTCTCTGGTGGGGGTTGAATAGGAGTTCGAGCTAAAAGAGGCAAGGTATGCCTTAAAATACGTAAATTATTGGCACTTGCTGAGCCTAGTTTGTACTTTTGGTCACCCCTTGTGATTTCTTTTTCTGGAGTTGAAAAATATAATACTCTTGAGCAATAATCGCCTGGTCCACAAGGATAAGACATAATGGTTCTAAATACCTTGGGAACTCGAAACCCTAATGAATCTTCAAAAAATCTTAA
>JABJPQ010000402.1 GCA_018663815.1 Halobacteriovoraceae bacterium
ATTTCTGTATTTACCCCTGTCAAATTTGTTTGTTTTTTAATTTCAGCTAGTCCGTCCTCTGTTCCCACAAGTTTAATAACTTTTCGACTAGGGTTCTGTAGAGCACAGATAATACTATGAATTCCAATAATAAGATTATAATCTTCCATTAAATATCACCTAAGTTACTTAACAACTCTTTAACTTTAGCCGCTAAATTGTCTTGTTTAACCTTAAAACTCTCACCTGTTTTACGAATTTTTATTTCTAACTCTTTAGTTTGATCGAAGTCTCGTTCTCCAAGTAAAATTCTCAGCGGTAACCCTAATAAATCTGCATCTTTAAACATAGATCCTGGTCCCATACCTCTATCATCTAAAATGACATCAAAGCCTTGCGAGACAAGATCATCATAGATTTCAACACTTAATTTCTTAGTTGAGTCTTTTTTGCCTATGACAGCAAAATAGATATCAAATGGGGCTAAAGTTGTTGGCCATATTATTCCATTTCCATCATGGTGTTGCTCAATTGTCGCGGCCATAATCCTGGAAATCCCCATTCCGTAGCATCCCATTACTGGTGTTGTCTTTTTACCATTTTGATCGAGGACCGTTACACCCATCGATTTTGTATACTTATCACCTAATTGAAAGATATGACCCACTTCAATACCCTTTTTAAAGACAATGGGAGTTTTTTTATCCGGGCCTAAATCTCCTTGCCTAGACAGGCGAAGATCAATGTGTTTTGGACTAAGTAATGTGTCCCTACTTGGAACAAATCCTCTCGTATGGTAATTTTCTTTATTTGCACCCACAACATAAGCAGCATCCAAATCAATTGCTGTGTCGTAAATAACAACCGTTTTTTCTGCATCTATTTTAATGGGACTCATATAACCAGCAGGCATTTTTAACCTCGCTAATTCATTAGCAGAAGCTGCCTCATAGCCTGTAGCACCCTTTAAGAAGTTGGTGAATTTCACTTCATTAAGCTCATCATCACCAAGTAGCATTACGATATAAGTTACATCCTTTTTAGGATAGCTAACAGTATACACTAGCGTTTTTAAAGTTTGATAAATTGGTAAGTCTAAGAAATTTGCAACTTCAGTACAACTGCCCATGTTGATTGTCTCGACATCATCTAAATCTGTTGCAGCAGCAAAGTCGAGTTGTTTTCGATAAGTTTCAGCTGTCTCAACGTTTGCAGCATAATTTAAAGACTTTGCTTCAACAATATCATCTTCACCGTTATCTGCAACTGCTTGGAACTCATGAGTTTGTGCTCCTGCATCGGCCATGGCACCACCGTCAGCTTCAACAACGATAAAATTTAAACCCATTTTATTAAATGCTTTTTCATAGGCTTGATAATACAGTTTATAAACTTCATCTAATGATTCTTTACTTTGATGAAATGAATAACCATCTTTCATAATAAATTCGCGACACCTTATGAGACCAAAGCGTGGTCTCATTTCATCTCGAAATTTAGTATTAAATTGGTATAGATTAACTGGAAGCTGTTTATATGATGTTATCGTTTTTGAAATAACATTAGTAATTGTTTCTTCATTCGTTGCACTTAAACAAAAATCCGAATCTTTCCTATCTTTTAGACGCACCATCTCTGGCCCCATCGTTTCCCAGCGTCCTGATTGCTTCCATAACTCTCCAGGAGTTACAAAACTCATCAGAATTTCTTGGGCTCCAACTTTATTTAGCTCGACCCGAACGATTTCTTTTATTTTTCTAAGAACTCGTACGGCCATGGGGCAGTAGGTATAAATTCCACCAGTAGTTTTACTTAAAAAACCTGCTCGAATAAGCAATTGATGGGAAGGTATTTCGGCATCAGCAGGAGTTTCTTTGTAAGTTTGCCAAAATGCTTGTGACAGTTTCATAAAAGACCTTTATTTAAAAAAGCTGGTTGTATTATAGTCATCAAAATCAACAAAAACTTCAACATTGCATCCCTTTGATAAGTTAACACCGACTGAAGAGGTTGATCCGTTTGGTTGAGCTAAGTTGATTAGTTCTAAATCCGTTTCTGTATTTACTAAGTCACATTTAGAAAATTTATACTTATATAAATAGACTTTAATCATATTCAATTTTGATTTTTCATAGAGTTCAAAATTGGCGCCAATTGGAATTATTAACTTCTTGTGTTTCGTTTGTAGCTCAAGCGCTTTTGTTGTTTTATAAATTGTTTTAGTTTCTTGCTGTTTCCAAACTAAAGAACTTCCCCAAAGACTTTGCACGGCACATAACGTGAGTACAAACAGTATAAACTTCATTTTAACCCCTTTAAATTAAGGGATATGTATCTTACTTCTAATTAATTGAAAAGAAAAATTGCTGCAGTGTCGCTAAAGGATAACACCAATTGTTTGCGGAAGTTGATGAGCCTCGCGAGCTTCTTGATTAACAGAACTGGCAGAAACAATTTCAAAACAGCTTGGAGTATCTAGAATCTTGCGACATAAGACATTATGTAAATAATGACCGGATTTAAATGTTGTGATTTTTCCTGCAAGCTCATAACCTAAAAGACTTACATCCCCGATTGTATCGAGAATTTTGTGTCGAATAAACTCTGATTTATATCGAAGCCCTTCAGTATTAACAACTTTATAATCATCAACAGCTATCGTATTGTCGAGTGAAGCACCTTTAGCCAAGCCCATTCTTCGGTACATATCAAGATCTTTTAACATTCCAAAGGTTCTCGCACGGGATATTTCATCAATATAATTTTGACAAGAAAACTCAAAGATTTCTCGTTGAGTATTTATTGCTGGATGGGCAAAAACAATGGTTGAATCGATAACAAAGCTCTTTGCTGGCTCAATCATGGCCCAGGTTCCATTATGCTCAACTTTAACTGGTTCCAAGATCACCATGAATTTTTTTGTTTTATTAAGGTTTTCAACACCTGTTTCTTTTAAAAGAAAAATAAAAGAAGCACTTGATCCATCCATAATTGGAACTTCTGGTCCATCTAGCTCGCAATAAACATTATCAATTCCAAGGCCATAAAGAGCTGAAAGTAAATGCTCAACTGTATGTATTGCATCTGCAC
>JABJPQ010000698.1 GCA_018663815.1 Halobacteriovoraceae bacterium
ACTTCAGGAAGCAAAGGACTTAAAACGAGAATGTGAGGCTTTGGGGGCTGAAGTAGTACTTAATCATAATGATCAAACTTGTAATAGAGGGTGTTCAGTTACAGTTGAGGTACACACGACTGAAAAGGATCTGCCAGTTATTCAAAAAGTATACTCAGAGAAGTACGCCAAGCTGCTAGCAGGACATGATGTGGACTTTGAAGCGATGAATGCCGTTTTTGATCCCGCTCAAGAAAATGCAACATGTCCAGCTTGTGGGCATAGTTTTTCTACGACAGATTCTGAGTGTCCAGACTGCGGGCTTGTTCTGGGTTAAGTTAGATTGGTTTTTCGTAAATAATTATTTGTGATCTCTTGCTCAATTGAACCTCTTTTTTTGACAGGGACACAAATTCTTACAATTAAAAAAAGATGGTTCGCGGTATCAAACTTGATATTAACCCTTGGTTCAACTGTAGGACTATCGACTTGTTTCTTTTGAGCAAATTTCTTAAAGAAATCACTGGCCTGTTCCATATACTCTAGACAAGCATCTTTAGCACACTCAAGAAGAACTTCTTTATGTTTTTCCCATTCAAAATTATTTTTAATCGGGACTTTGAAAACATGCAATACAAAATCCTTCTCTTCAGTAGCGGTATCAGTTTCATTGAATATTTTAGTTGAAAGTAGAATTGCATTGGGGATTGTCATCGTGCGACCGGTAAACTGCTGAGTATAGTCTTTAGGACCCACCTCAAGAAGTTGTGTGCTCATCAGCCCGACATCAACAACGTCACCCCGGATTCCATCAACTTCAATCCTGTCTCCTACTGAGAACGGCCTGGCAAAAGCACGATAAAAACTACCACCAAAATTTAGAAAAAATTCCTTACTGGCTATGGCAAATGCGGCCATTAAAGCCGCGATTGAAATAATAAATTGATAGAGCTCAGTGGCCCAAAGAGTAAAGACTGAACTTAAGATTATAAAAATAAAAAAACTGCGTAGATTACCTATAAAGCGACGTTTTTGGTCGTTGGCCATACGAGAGTTCTTAACTGACTTTCGTATGATGAAGTATAATAATGAAAGAGAAACAATGATTCCTAAAAATATCGTCGCATTTTGATGTCTTAGCATAAATTGAATTTTGGTTAATAGCATTCTCTTAGTATAGAAGAGCTTAGTTTAACATGCCATTAGTCGATTATTTTACCCTTTTTCTTGTTCAGAGAAAAAGCTAAGAGGTTGTTTGACTGCAACTCGTCCACCACCTTTTGGTTTTGGAAAATCAATGACAGCAAGTACTCTGGCCATGCAGTTTGTTCCTTTTTTGGAAAATCTAGAGTCTTTTGCTCTAACTTTTATTTTACTTACCTTACCCGAGCCAGTGATTTCAAAGTTCAAGTCGACAATACCTTTAATATCTTCTGAGTTATAGGCGAGCTCTTGCTGATAACAGTGTCTAAACTGCGGGAGGTATTGTTGTAAAATTTTTCTTAATAATTCTGGATCCATTGAACCTAGAACTACAGTCTCTGTTTGGATATAAGCAGTGTTGCGACCAGACTTACTGGAAAGCCCCTTGCTACCAAAACTGGCAACAGCTCTTCCGGCAGCATCGCTTCCCATTTGTCCTACTTTATTTGAGCTTGTTCCGTCTACTTTGGTGGCCAGGCTGCCTGAAACGGTTGATGTTGTTTTAATATTACTTTTTGATTTAGAGTTTGTAACACTAACGGCTTTAGATGTATTAAACATTGAGCTAACATTTGATGCCATTTTAAATGAATAAGCCTTTGTTTTGGCTTTTGCTTTGGATACCTTGCTCTTTTTAGATTGAGCTTTAGCTACCTTTTTCTGCAGCGATTTTTTAGGTTTAGCTTTTGCCCCAGATTTACTGTGGGTTATTTTTTTGTCAGGTTGCTTTGTTGCTTTATGCCCTGTGTTTTTCTTTTTATCAGTTGGTTTTGTACTGGCCATCTTTGCTTCATCAACATTGGCAGTCGTCGGTTTTTTATAAATAATGGATAGCTTTTTTACGGGCTTTAGATTTTCGGGGTTGAAATCAACGAGTAAAATCAGAAGAAGAGGAACAATAGCAGCGGCAAACTTTTTTCCTGTATCCTTAAAGAAAGCATAATCTCTTCTTAGTGGAGAAATATGTAAAAGGTTATTAGGGATATGTGCAACTTCGATAAAGACTTGATACGTACCCCGAGAGAGGACAATCGTATTGTTTTCTTTTAGCTCCATGGATCCTTGTGAGATTTGAAAGTCTTCAAAATCATTAACAATAAGTTTGTTATTTTCTATCTTGAAGAGCTCGATCTTTTTTGGGGTATTTAAAATATCAACCACAACACTATTTTTCTTCCCTCTACTGGATGCATAAATTGTTCCATCTTGGATCGGGTAGTAAAACTGTTCCAGAATACTTCCATTAAGTGCGGTGGTTATTTGTACTCCATTTCCATCTGTTTGTTCGAGCATTTCAAAGCTATTTTCAAAATTATCTGTTTCAATATAAGAGTCAGCTGCAAATACATGATTGTGAAGAGGGTTATTTTCTAGCTGAGCAAAGCTTTCATCATCAAACTTAATATCGCAGTATTCATCATCAATGAGAATTTCATTCTCATTATTGGCCTGTGGAATATAAACCTTTTCAGCTTGAAGTTCTTGATATTTTTGAACCTTATCATCTTGGGTGACAAACTGTACTTCTCCATTATTCTCAAGAAGGTTGCAGCTAATTTTACCGAAAGTAAGAGTGTCATTTTCAACTATTAAAGTATTTGTTCCGACTTTTACACCATTTATGTAGGTTCCATTTTGACTACTGAGATCAATAACTTCTACTGTTTTTTCATCTGAGACAAATATCATGGCATGGTAATGAGCAATACTATCGTGATCAATCGTAATATCACAGTTACTGGCCGATCCGACCAATATTTTGTTCGTGTTTAATGGAACTTCCTCGTTGTTAACGATTAAGCTTAGACATGTTTTAACTTTCATTATCTATTTCCAATCTTCTTATCAAGTTTCTTATTAATTTCCAGCTGGGAAACCATATAAAAACTATCTACTTTATCGGCATTACTTAAAGTTTTTTTAGCTTGTTCATACAGACCAAGCATAAAATATGTCATGGCTATATTAGTCGCAATATCATCTCGACTGCGATATTGCTTTGGAATCTTATTAAAATAGACAAGAGCTAGCTTATAATTGTTTTGCATGAGCTCAAGGTGTGCTTTTGAGTTTAGAAAATCAATATCTTGCGGGCGTTGTCTGATTAAAAAGCTCAGGTGCTTGCTAGCTTTTTTGTATAAGCCAAATTTTAAAAATATTTGGGTTAAATTATATTTAGGAGTTAGGAATTTTTTGGATAGCTCAGTTGATTTTTTAAAATACTCTTTTGCTTCTTGAAAATTTTGAGTCTCCAGAAGTATAACCCCAATATTATTAAGCACAACGGCTTTTTGTTTGGTATTTTTTGCTGTACCCATCGCTAGGTCAAGAAACTTGCGAGCTTGAGTATATTTTTTTTGCAAGATATAACAAGTACTGATTTTATTCCAGTAAAGGTAGTTTTTAAGGTTAGAGTCTAATTTTTTCTTAAAAAGAGCATTGGCTTTTGCATATTCTCCTTTATGGCATAGTGCAAGTTCATCATTCGGTTTAAGGGACTTATTTAGCCTTAAAAGGTCATATCTTTTGAGGGATTCGTATTTTAGCCCATCAATTTGAGCCTCTTTGATTTCTCTTGGGTTTTTGAAACTTGCACATGAAGCAAAAAGAATGAATATAAAAATGGTCAATAGTTGTTTCATTTATTTTCCTAATCCTGTTGTTATGGCCATCTTAGATGCCGGTGTTCTTATGTCTGAAATTTGTAAAATACTAAATGAAAGGTGACTTTCTTCTCTTCTGATTAATAGTAATTCATACTTTTCAATTAATTTCTGGGAGCTATCTTTAAACTTGTTACTTTCAAGTACCATACTGCTCGAAATTTTATCCATCTCATGACTGAACTGTTTTTGAAAATTCGCATCATCTATTGGAATGTGATAATTATTAATTTCGGTTGCGAAATCATCGGCTAGTTTTGTTAACTTGTCATAGACGAGTACTGAAACTTGACCATGTCCCATAGAGAAAATTTTATTCGCTGAAGCACTTATCGTTTTTAATCTATCAATTCTTTTTGTTAAATTATTAATGAACAAATTAGGATTTGGGTTCTTCTTTTTTATCGTAATCCTAACTTTAGAAAATAACTTTGTCTTTTTTAGAAAATTCTCATAACGCTGTAGTGATTTCGTTAATAACTTACTCGTGGAGTTATTAAGCTTTTTTAATCTAATTAGAAATTGGTTAGATTTAATGGGTGATTCTTTATAGTATTTCCAAAAGTACTGTTCATAATAATAACCAATATCATCTTTAAATGATTTCTCTAACTTATAACTTCTTATAAAAGACATGAAATCAGACTCATGGTTGTTCTCGTAGAGGTGAACTAAGATCTCTTTTTTAAGGTTTAAGGGAACCTTATTAATACAATGACTTTGCTTCTCAAGAGTATGCATGACTTTTGAAATATAATTATTGGCAAGATCATCTCTAATCGCTGCTATGAAAATAGGAAGGTTTTCTTTTTTATCTTCACAGAAACTTTTAACAATAAATTTATTTAACTTTGCTGCATTTAAAAAATTGTGAAGCAGGCTGGTCCGTAGTGCCATTTTTTCCAGAAATGCTCTTTTCATTTTTATTTCTTTTTTTGAATAAAAATTAAATGATTTTTTATACCACTTCATCGCATTGTTGTTGTCGGACAAGTCGGTATAAATCATACCCATATTAAAGGCAGCTTCGCCCTTAATAGAGTCAGGATAATAATTTGTGTAATGTACTTTTTGATAACCAGCAAGTGCACCCTTGGGGTTGCCTGATTTGTTAAGTTGTTGATACCTTTTAAATAAGATATTAGCTAAAATTTCTTCTGACTTTTTCACTTCAGAGGATTTGAATTTTAAATAACCTTTTTGCATCTTAGTTATGTTTAGGGCCAGAAGTTCTGTGTTCTCTATCG
>JABJPQ010000313.1 GCA_018663815.1 Halobacteriovoraceae bacterium
AACCGCTTGAGCCTTTAAGGCTTCCATTGGCCACTTCGCATTCATCTCTTTGGGTAAAAGTGTTGATAAATAATCCTCTAATGATAACTCATTAATAATATCACATCCATCAAACTTTTCTGAAGTCTGAATATGCAAGACTCCTTTATAGCGCTCATTATCCCATTTAATCATACCTGTTGGGGAGTTAATTGAAGCAAGCCGAATTGGCTTTTTACTTGATCGCAGTTTTTTTGAGCGACAATTAAAATGAATTCTCTTTGCTCCTTGATATGACTTAAAAGATTTTTTTGGCCAAATATAGCGCTTCAAATCCATCCCCGAGACCTTAACCTTGGATAAAGACTTAGCAATACGTACTTTTAGCTTCGGTGATTTTGCAGCTTGCGCGTTCACAACAACAAGACACATAAAGAGTATCAATCCTAGAATTACTTTCAATTTACTCCTTCCGTGGAATCTATTGTTTTATTCTAAAGTGAAATGAAGATTAATTCAAATTTAAAGATTTAAAAAGCTCATCGCTTTTTGCATATCGGTCCAGGCCATTTTTTTCATATTGGGTGCTGTCTGTAAAAGCTTAGGCGAAAAAAGTGGCATTAAAGAAAATGAGTAGTCATTTTTATTTTGATCTACAAAAGAAATATCTATAATTTGACCATGAATATCCTTGAGCCTTTCACTTGTGCCTAAAAACTCATTACTGGCCAAAGCTCCAAGAGTTATGATCAGAGCTGGTTTTAAAAATAAAATTTCTGACAATAAGATTTCTTTTTGCTTTTTGTTTTTGATATTTAACGAGCCTATCGTAAATTGATCAGTCTCTAACCTCATGGCAGAAACCATCCGTGAAAAAAGGCTTGAAACAGTGGGATTAAAATATAAATTAAAGCAATCACTCAACACTTGCTGATCATCTGCTTGCTCAAGGGTATCATCGGAAATAAAATAGACTTTAAGCTGTTTTGCTTCTTTGTTAACTAGCTCTAAACTCTTTAATTGAGTAAAAGCATCACCTATATTCACATCTCGATACGCTTGCTGAAGCTGCTCAACCGACCTACTGATCCCCTCAACTGCATTTAAAGTTGCGGATGATGGCTTTTTAACTATCTCACCCCCATTAAACTTAAAGTCCTGGTTAGTCTCAAGTTGTTGCTCACTAAAAAGACTGAGAGAGTCTAGTATTACTGTTTTTTCAGTAACTTCATTAGGCTGTATTTCTTCGCTAAGTTCTTGAGCTTGTTCAGGTATTGCCTGTAAATTAGTTTTTAGATAGCTCCAGTTTGCAGCATAGAATTGTGATGAAAGCATTTTTTCTTTGTCGCTATGCAGTGAGCTTCGGTAAAGGTTTTCCATTGTTATCACTTAGCAAAGCGGACACAAATTTCCTAGTAAAATATAATGAACTCTTTTTTTTAAGCTCAGCGGCCTATCCCCGAAAAGATAATTACTGCATGATTGTTGAGCTAATTATCACAATCAATAAAAAGTTCTTTCTCTGGAGGCAAAGCTAATGGCTAAGGATGTTGAGTTTCGATTTGAACATTATGAGGAATATTGGGGATCTGCTGACAATGTTCAAAAGATCATTGGTGAATGCAAAGTTTGTGGCTCTAAGCTACTGCTGAGCCACTTACCCGATTATAAAAATCTTCTCGTGCAAGAAACAGCACGGTGTATAGACTGTGGATCTGGTACAAGAAAATTAATTCACGCTTTGAACTAAGAGCGATCTATACCATGGAAATACTTATGAATAAGTTTTGCATGTTTAGATTCAAGTTCAAGGGTATCTTGTAATTGCTCTAATGAAAGTTTTTGTAGTTCTGGCAAAGTATGCGTATTTTTTTTCAAAATATCTTGTTTCACAGTTTTATTTAAACCTTTTATCTCGTCAACCCAAGAATGAATAATACGTTTATGTTCGGCTTTATGGTGAAGTTTTCGAGAAAACCTATGCGCTTCATCTCGCATATTGACAACAATTCTCATTAAAGACCAACACTTATTTAAAACAAATGGGTTGGATCTTCCTTGAATAACGAGTCTTTCCTCACTACGCTTAATTTCACTTGAACGATACCCAGATTTTTTTAAATCTCTTGCTTTAGCAATTCCAACCACAGGAACTTCTATTTCGAGTTCATCTAATACTTTTTTTACCGTATTAACTTGTTGAACCCCACCATCCACAATAAAAACGTCTGGCAGATTTCCATACTTTAAACGTCTGTAAAAAACTTCTCGCATCATTTCAAAATCATTATTTCCCTCTGGAAGTTCAGTCAGATGAAAATAACGATATTGTTTTTTATCTGGCCTTCCCTCGTAAAAAACAATTTGAGATGCCGTAGGAGATTTCCCCTGCCAGACAGCAACATCATAACACTCTAAGATTTTTGGTCGCTCTTTTAACGAGAGTAGGTCCTGCAATTTTTCCAACCCAATAAAGACGGATGAATGATTTTGAATTCTAACACTTTGAGTTTCTTGTGCATGAGTATTAACTGACTTTAACAAACGAGCATATTTCTTGGAATGACTTTGAACCTGTAATTTCAGATCTTGCCCAAGCATTTTTTTAATGGCCAAGCCTAGCTGTTCACTTGCATCTTTTGTAAAGTCGGTAATAATTTTTTCAGGAATAACTTCCTCTAAAGAAGAATAATATTGTAAAATGGCACCAATAATTTCTTCCTCTATTTCTTTAAGAAAATCCGCTTTTAAAAAATGAAAGCTCTTATGTCCAAGTAAGTTTCCCTGTCTAATCATATAAATACTAATATCAATTTCATCAGCACCAACATAATAAGAAATAACGTCGATGTTTGAATCAGATAAATTTTCAACTGTTTGCTCAAATGATTTTTGAGCAAACGCATCTAAAACTTCAATATCATCCCTTAAAGAAGCGGCCTGTTCAAATAATTCATCTTGCGCACATTTCATCATTTTTAGTGTTAAAAACTCTAATGTTGCTTTTACCTTTTTGTTTGTTTTAAAAAAGTTCGTCGCAAGCTCCAGGTCCTTACGATAATTATCTTGTGTAATTTCTTCCGTGCAAGGAGCACTACATTGTTTCATTTGATACAAAATACAGGGTGTCTTTCTGGTATTAAAATCATGCAAAGAGCAGTCTCTCAAACTAAAGACTTTGGTTAAGATCTTAAGAATGGATGAGATATTTGAACCTACCGGAAAAGGGCCAAAAAGCTCTTGTTGCTGCTTTCTTTTGGGTCTTCGCATATACTCTAAGCGAGGGAATTTTTCTTTTAAATTGATCGTAACATAAGGATAGCTTTTATCGTCTTTAAGCTGAATATTGTATTTAGGCCGATGTTTTTTGATTAAATTATTTTCTAAGACAAATGATTCTGCATCTGAATATGTCAGTATAAAATCAAAATTTGAAATTTGCTCGACTAGTAATTGCGTTTTAGGTGATTTAGCCGAAGCGTTAAAATAACTTGTGACCCTACTTTTTAAGCTCTTTGCTTTACCCACATAAATAATTTCTCCATGTCGCCCCAACATAAAATAGCAACCACTCTTTTTCGGCAACGTGTTAGCCTGATCCAAAAGCTGATCGCGGTTTTTTTTTCCATAAGATTTCTTTACGTTAACCTCCGAATTGGCTAGAATGTTAGAAGTTTTTAGATCTGACAATTTATCTCCACTAGTTACTTGTCCTATTCAAAAGCAAATTTACACTTAATATACTAAAACCAAAGGGTAGTGATGTCATCGTTTTCAGCAGGTAAAGAAGTTCTTTCATATTGCGGTAAGTGTAAACTTCCCCTGGCCCATACAATAATTTCCATGAAAGACACTTCTACAATAGGCAAAGTTCAATGTAAAACTTGCCAAGCTAATCATATGTACAAGGATCCCGCCACTAAAGCTAAGAAAGTAAAGTCGGCTAAAAAGACGAGAAGAACGAGCAAAAAATCTGTTTCTGTTGGAGAATTGTGGACCGAGCAAATGGGTAAGGCAGATAATGGCAAAGCCACTCCCTATTCAATTCGTTCAGAGTTCAAAAATGGTGAAATCATCGATCATAAAAAATTTGGACCAGGAATCGTACAAACTGTTGTTGATGATAAAATAGAAGTTCTTTTCCAACACGAATTAAAACTACTCGTTCACTGTAAATAAAAAAGGGAGCCTAACGCTCCCCAACTTCTATCTAAATTTAGCTTAAACTACCATTGGCGACCGAAATTCATCGGTGCAAAACTTGGATTATATCCATTGCCACCGTAAGGGTTATAACCCATATTTCGATTAGCATCATAGGACTGACGCCCTAAAGCTTGTCGTTGAAAATTCATACCATTATAAGCGGAATTTTGATTTGATTGCATACTGCTTTGAGCCTGGAACCACCCACTACCATTTTGGTTAGAATTATTCCAGTATGAGCCTCCATTATTTCCCCAAGGAACTGTTCCGTTTCCTGTCGAATTCCAGTTGTTTCCACCCCAGCCGTTGTTGTTTCCGCCCCAACCATTGTTATTTCCACCCCAACCGTTGTTGTTTCCGCCCCAACCGTTGTTATTTCCACCCCAGCCGTTGTTTCCACCCCAGCCGTTACCACCGCCAGCCTGCCAGTTCATATTCATATTGGGCATTCCCATATTACTGTTCATCTGAAAACCAATTCCATTAGGAGGAAGCCCAAGCAGACTATTAAGGTTTAAGTTCATATTGCCATTAATATTTCCACCCATATTCGCATAAGGATTATAATTTCCAGAGCTAATATTCATATACGGGTTATACCCAAAGCCTGGTCCTTGCATTCCGGCCATATATTGCATACCATAGCCACCATTACCTGATCCCCAGCCGTTATAACCATTGTTCATCCAACCCTGATTTCCAGCAAATTGATTCATAGCAAAGCCATTACATTGAAACTCGTGGTACGGACTATCAGTAAGCTCATTATCTTGCATAAATTGGTTATGGATAGAAAGAGTATCTGTTTGTCCTAGTCGACATTCTTCGGCCATACGAACCTGGCCATTAACTTGGGCTTGTATTCCTTTATAATTTGAGCGAATTCCGTAAGCTGCTACCAGTGGATTGAGAACCGCACTCATCGTCGCAGCTACCTCATGGCCATCCCACCCAGAACTTCCATGGCGCATACCAGAATTACATGTCACGCAGTACCTACCATTGATATCTAGAATTCCAGCACTGGAACCAAGACAATCTTCGGTAGAGCGTCCAGCAGAGCAAAAAATACTTCGACCATCATCAAGCTCTAACATTCTATCTATCGATGAACCTGTCCCTACATTGACTCTTGTGATTCTGGAGTTAGGGTATTCAAGATCCATATTACCTACTTCATGGTCGACATGCTCGGTAACATAACCTCCACTCCCCCTACACTGGTCGCTATCCACCCAGGCTTTACCTAGCCAAAGCTTCCACCAAACTCTTTTATATTCTGCGCAACCGCCACTAATAGTAAATTTAGTTCTAGTTGAACCAGACACTACAGTTATATATCCCGGACCTGCTCCTGAGATGACCTTGCCTTCGATTGAGATTCCAAGTCTTGTAAGACAATCCTCATACTTTTCGCCAGGATTACACTCAAGGGTTCTGCCGTCGTAGTAAATGATAAGTCCTATGCCGCCGGTGTTACCGCCGCCTGAAGGAAAAGTACCATTTTCTGATATAATTATTGTTTCATCTCGGTAAATGTCTGTTTCGTTTTGTCTGGTTTTAATTGTAACGTCATCGAAGGTCTTACAAACTTTTTTGTCATAAGCGATAAGGGCGTGCCCTCTCGTACCTATATCTAGCTTAAGAAATTCTTTGATGGTTTTAAAGTTAACTAACCCTACATTGGCTGAAGCATGATAACATAAAACTTGATAACAAGTTTCATATGAATCTATTATTTTTCCTTCACTTTTAACCTCAGAAGTTGAAACTTTTTTATGACTAATTTTTTCTTCTATAGAGGCTGATCCTGGTTGTTTCTTACAGTGCCTTATTGCCCTACTAACGACATCTGACTTCACAATAACTTCACTAGCACTGTCCTCCCAACCACCAAAATCTGAGTTTTGAGAAGTAGTAGGAATCATCTTTTGAACACTATCATCACTTCCAGAACTATAATTAGATTTTGTCTCCGGGTTAGGAGCACCATAGTTCTCATCATATTCCTCACTTGCATTATCCCCAGCCGTCGGACCAAACTGCCCATAAGCACCAACCGACACGACTAACGTCAAAGCCCCTAAGCCAAAAGCTAATCTGAAGTTTCGAATTCCCTTAAACATAATCTCACCTATTTTAGAGTTTAGTTATCTTCACTAGTATAAACTAATAAACAAAAGTCTTTGAGTCGGAAAAAAATCCTCCTCACAGTCTTCTCGGAAATTTCAGGAATAATCTTTAATTATTTTGCTAAATAGCTAAAACTTAAAGCGTTTAGAGGTGATTAGTGGAGTGTTGCACTCCAGATCTTGGATTAAATTTTTTCATTTCACGTACTAAAAACTCAATTAAGTCTTCATCTGAGCTAAATACGTCTTCAATAAGATCTGAATTTAAAAGAAAGTCCTTCACACGTTTGGCCACATTATGTAGCGATTCAACCATATAAAGTCCACCCAGGTTTTCACCTTGAAAAGATTTAACAATTTCTTTTCTAGCGTGGTTAAACATTTCTGTTTCTGTAATGTCTTCGGAAACTTCTTCTAAACCAAATTTTTCTTCAACTTCCTCAATCGCTTGCTCACGAATATCATCATCAGTCGCAAAACTTACTCCAAGCTCTGTGGCCAAAGAATCAATCAGATCCGCTCGCATATCAGCAGCGTAATCAATTAGCTCGTCTTGCTTTAAATGGTTAATTGTATGGGTAGAAAGAGAAATTAATGTATTAAAATCAGTTCTCATATATAGATCCTTATTATTATAATTAAATATCACAGGTAGTTTAACCTACAAGAAATCAAAAACTCAAGTAATTTCAGCTCAAAATGATGAGAAGTCACTATTTAGTTTTTAAAAAGCGTTTAAAAAGATTGTTCACTGCGGCCCTTTCCCCTAGTAAATAACATAAGAAAAAATAGCATGATGCAATAAAGATTAAATACCCAGTAAGATAACTCACACGCAAGAGAAGTCCTCCCTCATCAAATGAGATAAATTGCTTAAGATACATTATACAAGTTGCTGTCAGCGCTCCACTAATAGCGATTTTGATAATCCTTATATTAACAAAGTATGACCACGAAAGACTTAAATCCTTGCGCAAAATAATCCCTTGCAAGCCTGTGTTTAAAAACATCGATAGTGTTGTTCCAAGCGCAAGGACTTTAAAGCCATATATTGGGGTAAGTAAGACACAAAATATTATATTAAAAACAATACCTATGATTGAGCAAAGGACAGGGATTTTTTGACGATCAATAGCATAAAAAGTGGGAACGAAAATTTTATAAATTGAATAAAGAGGTAACCCTATCGCATAGAAACGAAGCGCCATGGCCGTCATGGTAGTGGAGTGTGCATCAAATTTTCCACGCTCAAAAATAATATTGACCATCTCCTCACTACAAGTCATTAAAGCTATCATGGCCGGGACAACGAGAAAAAATGAAAGAAAATAACTAGAGGCTAAAAAGTTTTTGGCTTCAGCGTGTTTTCCATCTTTCCAGGCACTACTAAAATGAACTAAGTTTGAATTACCAATAGAGACACTCAAAATTCCTACCGGTAATTGAAATAATCGAAAGGAAAAACTCAACCAAGACACGGCCCCGACAACAGTCGAGGATGCCAAGATTGTATTGACGATTAAATTAATCTGCGTCGCTGCAAAGCCAATTAAACCCGGCCCTAATAATATTAAAACTTTTTGGGTTTGCTTAGAGAAAATTTTATCTGGTTTGGTAGGGCCATATCCTTTTTTTAAAATCATTGGAAACTGAACTAACGCTTGTACAAATCCACCGATGAGAACCCCAAAGCCTAATGATAAGATTGGCTCCATGCCTCTTTCAATTAATATGCTGGGAAAAATTATCATCGATAATATCATCACGATATTAAAAAAGACTGGGGCAAAAGAAGGAATAAAA
>JABJPQ010000166.1 GCA_018663815.1 Halobacteriovoraceae bacterium
TGTAGCAAGCTATAAAAAACTTCTCAAATTACAAAAAAATCTAGAAAAGCAAGAAGGCTCTAAGTTACCCATTGAAAGTGATATAGAATTACTTAAAAAAGATGTTAAAGAACTCGAAGAGACCTTAGAGGCGAAACCACTTAAATACAAGACCCTTATAGTTAGCGATATTACAAGTGGTGCATTTCTACAAAGAGCAAGTAGAACAAATGAAAATATCTTGTTCTTTCAGGATGAATTAAGTGGACTACTTATATCATTAAAAAATCATTTTAAATCTGATCTAAGGCCAGTTTTTTTACAAGGTTGGAATGGTACAGGCGAGTACTACAAAGAAACTAAAACCGATGGTATTGAGTTTATAAAGTTACTTAGTGTTTCAATTCTCGGAAGCATACAACCAACAGTTATTTCTCCAATTCTAGATGAAATCTTTAGTGGTAGGAATGACGATGGTTTTACTCAAAGATTCCAGTTTTTAGTTTACCCAGATTTTACAGATGAAATACCAAGTAATGGATTTTATAACCAAGAATACTTGCACGAGTTGCAAAGTGCTGTGGAGTCACTCCTTGATTACTATAGTATAATCACGAATCAGTGTAAGAAGACAATCATCTTAACAGATAAAGCTTTAGAACTAAGTTCAAAACTGTGCAACTTCACATTTGACGACTCACTTGATGAAATGTCTAAGCAAATTATAAAATCGTTCACCTCTAAGTCTCCTAAACTTCTCTATTCAATTGCACTTATATTTGAAATTTTAGAAAACCATGAAAACTTGGAAAACCTTAACAAGATAAGTGATAATTCACTCGAAACATCATATCGTCTCTGTCTTAAACTGTTCGAGTATTTAAGAAAGTTTTTATTTTATAAATTATATCCTGAAAAAACAAAGTCACATTTAATTATAAATAGAATAATCGCAGGTGATATTTATGATCAGATGAAAGTTAGGGATTTAAAAAGAAAAGAATGGAGAGGGTTACGCACATATGATGACATCAACATGGCGCTCTCAGAACTTGAAGCTCAAAATTGGCTAAGAATAACTGAGGTATCTTCAATATCCGGAGTAGGAAGGAAGAGTGATATCATAGAGTTAAATCCCTACCTTTCAAATACAGATATCAAAAATTACATAGAGGGTTAAATTATGAATAAAAAAGATATAGAAGCAGGTAGAACGTTGCTCTTTGAAAACCAAATAATGAGAATAAATGATGTTTCCAAGCTTATTGGTTGCTCTAGAGGGCATATCTATAACTTGGTTTCAAAAGATGAAATACCGTATTTTAAAAAGGGTAAGTTTTTGTTTTTTTTCTACTCAGATATCCTTAACTGGATAAAGGAGTAAATATGAAAAGATATGCGAGAACCCAAGTTAAAAATGTCCGAAAAGACCAACACTCTAACAAGTATGAGGCTTACAAGACAATAAACGGTAAAAGATACAGTGAATATTTTAAAAATATTTCTGAAGCTAAAAGCTGGGTTAAACAATTTCATCCTGATTTGCAATCAACTCAGACTTCAATTTCAAATTCACTTATTGTGAAGTATAAACTTTATAGAGAGAGAGTAAATTCGAGACTTGCTCTTTCTACCCAGGACAGAAAAGATCAGAGTATAAACTATTTTTTAACTCAAATTGGTCACATATCAATTGATACAATTACGCCACGACTAATCTCAGAAGTACTTGAAACTTTAAAGCGTAAAGCTACTCACAAAAGATTTAACTTTAAGGGACCACTAAAAGAACTTAAAGCTACTTTCAACTGGTTAATTGACCATGACGAAACAACGTTGTTAAAAAATCCTGTTCGTAAACATCACATAAGTGATTCTTTTGTTAAAGAAATTCCAATAAAGAAAAAGTTTTTGGATGAAAAAGAACTACAAGAATTTTTCAGACAACTAGAGCCTGAAATGTTTAGAAGCTTTGCTTATGTACAATATATAACAGGATGTCGAGTTCAAGAAATTGCAGGACTTCAGAAAACAGATATTGACCTTTCAAATAACTGCTTAACAATTCAAAATGTTGTAATGTGGGATAGTAATAAAAATTATCTTGGACTAAAACCCTACACAAAAAACAAGAAGTGTAAGAAAGTACTTATTGGAGACAGTGTTTTAAAAGCAATCATAACGAAGTACTTAAGCTCAGGTAACAGCCCCTTCCTTTTTAATATTGATGGACAATGCTTAAAGTATAGAAAGATTCAGTATGAGTACTGTAAGGCTCTAAGAAAAGGGAATATCACTGTAAACTCGTCCACACACTTTCTAAGAACAACAATGGCGAGGATTACAAACATAAATACAGGATCAATTGATGCAGTCCAAGTCGTATTAGGTCACGATGATGCTAAGATGTCTCGACACTATGCTGGTGTTAACCAAGAACTACAACTTAAGGCGCAGTTAGCAGCAACAAAAACGTTACAAAATGTGCACCGATGTGCAGATATTAAACGAGAATATAGGAATGAATAAATTTCAATGTATTAGAGATAAAATGGCGCACCCTGAGAGATTCGAACTCCCGATCTCCTAATTCGTAGTCAGACGCCTTATCCAGCTGGGCCAAGGGTGCGCATATGTTTATTTGTATTAGATTGTCTGCAAATTAACAAGTTTTATTTGCTGTATTTTCAGTTAAGAGCTTGATTTTTCAAGCCTTATAACCTCTGCTAGCGTGTTGTGGTGAAA
>JABJPQ010000239.1 GCA_018663815.1 Halobacteriovoraceae bacterium
AATCCAAGGATGGCATTAATTGGACTAAAATAAATAAGGATATTATTCCCAGTAAATTAGGAGAAGAAGAGGCCCAGGCTTGTCCAGATACAATTTTTGCCAATGGTAAATATCATATGTTTTTCTGCTATCGACGCTCAGTTGACTTTAGAAGAAACAAAGAAGGCTCCTACAGAATTGGATATGCCACCTCAACAGATATGGTTAACTGGGAAAGAAATGACTCTAAAATTGGTATCGATATCTCTGAAGAAGGGTGGGATTCAGAAATGGTAGCCTACCCAACAGTATTTGAACTAGATGGTAAAACCTACATGCTTTACTTGGGCAACGAGGTTGGAAGATATGGATTTGGCTTAGCTGAACTTGAGGGAGAATTAATCTAGTGAAATGGAAAAAGTTAGGTAAAATTTTCGACCCGACTCATCACTCTCTGGGAAATGGTTGTACCGAGTTTGCCAAATCTCCTCAGGCGATTGAATTTGATCATTTTGTTAGAATATATTTTTCCTCACAAATGCGAACTGAAGATGGCATGTACCTAAGCCACAGTCAATTTATTGATATGGATAAAGAATTTAAAAAAATCATCAACATATCAGATAAATCAGTATTAGAGCTTGGCGAGTTAGGAACATTTGATGAGCACGGTATTTTCCCTATTAATCCAGTTCGTATCGATGGCAAGTTACACGCTTATACAAGTGGTTGGAGCAGAAGATCCTCTGTCTCAATTGATATGGCAATAGGTTTAGCCGTCAGTAATGATGATGGACTCACTTTTAAAGAAAAGTTAAACGGGCCCATTTTGACGGCTTCTTTACATGAACCATTCCTTGTTGGTGACCCTTTTGTTCAAAAATATAATGGTCAATTTCATATGTGGTATATATTTGGTACCGAATGGAAAGTTTTTGCTGAAAATAACGCTCCAGATAGAATTTATAAAATAGCCCACGCGAGCTCAAATGATGGACTCAATTGGCAAAGAGAAAGCAAGCCTATTATTGCTGATAAATATATAGATGAAAGTCAGGCTCTTCCAACAATTATTGAAATCGAGAATAAATACCATATGTTCTTTTGTTATCGAAAATCATATGATTTCAGAAAAAATAAAGATAATGCCTATAGAATAGGATATGCTTTCTCCCACGACCTGATAAATTGGACCAGAAATGATGAACTGGTGGGCATTGATCTTTCATTAAAGGGATGGGACTCTGAAATGATGTGCTATCCCAATGTTTTTAAATGTAATAATAAAGTTTACCTTTTATACAACGGTAACGAATTTGGGCGATATGGTTTTGGAGTCGCTGAACTAGAGGAGAATTAATTATGAATGAAAAAAGAGATTACAACCAGGAATTAAAAGATAACTCTGGACGAAAATATGCTTACAATTTTGATTTTGATGTAATGCATGGATACATGCTTAAATCCTTCTCACCTTTTATAAAAGATGGAAGTGTTTTAGAACTTGGCTCCTCAAAAGGACATTTTACTAGCCGATTAGTTGAAAACTTTGATGATATTACTTGTGTTGAAGCATCTGATGACGCAATCGTTGAGGCAAAAAAGAAAGTTGGTACAAACGTTAACTTTATTAATGAACTTTTTGAAAAAGTAAAACTACCTAAGAAATATGATAATATTGTCTTAACTCACGTTTTAGAACACTTAGACAATCCTGTTGAAGTTCTTAAAAGAGTCAATGATGAATGGTTGGCTGACGGAGGTCGATTTTTTCTTGTAACACCTAATGCTATGGCACCTTCAAGACAAATTGCTGTAAAAATGGGGTTGATTTCTCATAACTCTGCCGTTACTCCAGCGGAAGACCTACATGGACATAGAATAACTTATACCTTAGATACCTTGGAAAGAGATGCTAGGGCAGCAGGATTAAATATAGTTCATAGATCTGGAATCTTCTTTAAGGCGCTAGCTAATTTTCAATGGGACAGACTTCTAAAAACAGATATTATTTCAAAAGAATATTTAGATGGTTGTTATGATCTAGGTCATATTTACCCAGAGCTATGCTCAAGCATCCTCTTAGTGTGTGAAAAAGGCAAATAACTCACAAGTTATCTCATTAAACTAGGTCATATTGAGTTATTTGCTTTTGTATAATCTCAAGAGAATTAAACATCATTGTGTCAATCATAGACAACATTGGAGCAAACTCTGCTCCGAACTGTGGATACTCAATAGGCTTTGAACGAATGAAATTCAAATCAATCCCCTTGGCCTTAAAAATATCTTTAGAATAAAGTTCGACACCACCAATAGCATTCACGTAAGAATCGGCACCAAGAGTCTCACAAATAGCGAGTACTTTATCCTGGCCCTTCAATTTATGGTCGATATCAATATCTGAGGAAGTTTTAATCTCGGTTTTAATACCCAAGTACTTACAAATACTAAAGATTGAGTAATGAAGGTAAGAGAACAGATTGGGATCTTCAAACTGTACGATCTGCTCAATCAAAGGAAAAGTCTGCTTAAAATAAGGTGCACGTCGGTACGCACCGGTAATTTGATTAAGTAGTTTTTTACGGTTAAAATCACCACTCAATTCTCGTTCACATACATCCAAATAATCGGAAGCCTTCTTCAAAGGTATCGTAAACAGTACACCTTTTCCATTCTGTAAAATTCGATTACGATTAATCCAGCCCTTCTTAGTATATTGAATGTTGTCATAGACGACAAAAGTATCTGCCTCAGCAATCAACTGAAAATAGCCAATATAGGGAAAAAAGTATGGCTGCATAATTGCAATTTTCATAGAGTTACTCCTTAAATATGATAGCTATTTAGCTCTAGCAGATTAGCACTCCGCAATGATATGACAGATCTTTTTAACCAATGAAAATTCCAAATCTGGATAAATAGGCAAACAGAGAATATGCTGAGCAGCAATGGATGCATTGGGTAAGTTATCTTTATTCGCTGAAGGCAATCCACGGTACATTGGGAATTCTGAAATCAAGGGATAGAAATAACGGCGAGGGTGAATACGATGATCCTTAAGGCATTGGTAAAGATCATCACGACTAATTGGAAAGTCCGGTTTAACTAAAACAGGAAAGTAAGAGTAATTTGCCGAAAGCTCATCAGAAGTTTTTAAGCAATGAATACCTTTTACACCCTTGAGGTGTTTACGGTAGGACTCATCAATGGCCTTGCGACTTGATATTGCCTGGTCTACATACTTTAGCTGTAATAATCCAAGTGCTGCGTTGAACTCACTCATTTTTCCATTAATTCCAGGTGCGACAACAGTTACCTCACCCACGTGTCCAAAGTTCTTAAGTTGATCTATGCGAATTTTTGTATTGGCATCGGGACAAATTATTGCGCCACCTTCAAACGTATTAAATACTTTTGTAGCGTGAAAACTCAGTACAGACAAATCACCATAGTTTAAAATACTATTATCAGGACTCTTCACACCAAATGCATGGGCGGCATCATAAATAACCCTCAGATTGTAGTTATCGGCTATCCTTTGGATAGCCTGAACGTCACAAGGATGTCCATAACAATGAACCGGCATGATAGCCGTTGTCTGAGGAGTGATCGCTGCCTCAATCCTCTCTGGATCGAGGTTAAGTGTAGCTGGATCGATGTCCACAAAAATCGGCTTAATTCCATTCCATAGCAAAGAGTGGGATGTCGCCACAAAAGAATAGGGTGTAGTAATCACCTCTCCTGTAATTCGCAATGTCTGTAAAGCAGTAATTAGTGCAAGGGTGCCATTTGTAAAAAGGGAAATATACTTAACGCCTAAATAATCACAAAGTTCTTTCTCAAGCTCTTGATGGAATGGTCCACTGTTAGTTAGGCACTTCTTTTCCCAAATTTTCTCCAAATAAGGAATAAATTCTTCCAAGGGGGGCAATCCAGGCTTGGTAACATAGATATCATCTTTTCCCATATTACATTCTCCTCCTCATAATCTTACCCTTAGGGCAAAATACTCATATGATAGTTGATTAAACTATTTTATATAATCTGCAAAGTTAGTAAATCTAAGTTATGAAACTTTATATGTCAAAATCAGGGCTTAGCAACTTAAGAAGGTTCAGTATTTAAACCAAGATAAGCAAGCGCGGCTCGAATGCGCTCAACAGGAACATGGTAATTGGAATGTTTTTGCTCTACGTGCTGATCATAATCACCACTCACACATAAAGATTGATACCCTAAAGCATCCATGGGTCCCTGAAATGTACCCCAATTAAATAAATTTGGCTGGATGAGTACTAACAACTTTGAACTTGTGCTTGAAAAAATAAGATTAAGAAGAGCCGAACCATTGGGTGCCACAATCCACTGCGCTTGACGAAATAATTTAATTTGCTCATCAACACTCATTTCTTCTGTATAAATAATTTCAAAGCCTAGTTTCTGTAGATCAGTAGCAATTTCCTCCTCATTGAGCAAGCGGCGCCATTTCATATTTTTTCTAGCCAGAAAGATACGTTTATCCCCTGTCCCCTGATACTCATTCAACTCATTCCCTCTAAGAAATTGCAATGCTCTTGGAGACAGTCCAGGGAAGTCATGCACTGGAATATCACTAGACAATTCGTCAACAGGGAAAAAGGCTGGGGACGGAGCAACCAACAACGACTTACAAAGAAAAGACTCATTAGCTTCTAAGATTATCAATGGATTATTCACAAGACGTTTAAGGTGATCAAAGTGGCTTTGAGGCATACCTGCATCGACAATTATTGGAAGGTTAGCAAACTCAGGGTGTTGCTGTAAGAACTGTAACTTCGGGAGGAAGTCAGGCAGCCAATGACCAAAAGCGCTCGAGGCTAAACCAGACAGGTAAATACCGGCATCAATTTTCCTTTCCTTAAAACTTGTTAAATCCATGAGAACCTTACCCGGCTCTTTTGCAATAATCGTTTGTTCGTATGCTAAACTAACTAAGGATCCAAAGCGCGGATGCCCTGCTGTATCACTAAGAGCAACGCCATCCGCGGTAAGAATTATACTAGAATTACTAAATATGCGGACATTTTCAATCTTTGCAACATACGGCTTATTCGACAATGCATATAGAGTTTCTGAGGCTGGCGGGTTGCCCCATACATGAGGTGCTTTAAATGGGATTTTCTCCACAGTCCCCGCATCCAGAACCTCTTGCCCATTTTTTTCTGTCCAATCAAGCACAGTGCTTATTGGTGCAACAACGATGTTTGTTTGGGTACTATGCTTTTCGCTATGTAATACATACTCTGATGCTGCAACCTCTACGCCATCTAATGCAGCAATAGTCTCAAATAGGCATCTAATCGTCTGTGAGTCACATGGGGTGATATTAGCTGCTTGCCATAATTGCTTACAAGCTTCCTCTTTTTGTCCAATTCCCTTAAGGCACACCCCAGCTAAAAAATGAAAGATCCAGAAACTAGGGTAAAGATCAGAAGCTTTCATAGCAATATTAGCCGCTGCCTCTAAGCACAAGCCTTGTTGTAAACTATAGGCTGTTAATTCTATTGCCTCATGCTCTTGGGGAAAAGATAAAAGCAATTCCTTGCCTTTTTCCTCGAGACCAGCCCAGTCCTCCTGCTCAACCATAAGTCGTATTGATTTCAGATGATCTTCGTGGACCAATGGGGCTCTATCAACATCATTCTCAACAGGAGCACATTGACCAATACCAATTCGTTTAAGAATATTCTTTAAAATGCCATCCCCCTAGACTTGCCTTATCCTACTGGTCAATCTTCAAAATTTCTTTTTCATACTTCGATATTATTTCCTTAGAAGGTCCATCCGCAACAACAGATCCTTTATCCAAAATAATAACTCGATTACAATTATTTTTAATTATATCTAAACTGTGAGAAACGATAATGACAATTTTTGAGTCATCAATGAGCTTGCTCATCCTCTCCATGGCCTTATGAACAAACTGCCCATCTCCACCAGCAAAAATTTCATCAAGAATCAATATCTCCGGCTTAACAGATGTGGCAATAGTAAATGCGAGTCGAGCATACATTCCTGTCGAATAGTATTTAACGGGGAGATCCATAAAGTCTTTAAGCTCTGAAAAATCTATAATTTCTTGCTCTAGTTGTTTCATTTCCTTTCTTTTTATTCCAAGTATTGAACCATTAAGATATATGTTTTCACGACCTGTAAACTCGGGATTAAAACCAGCTCCTATCTCAAGGAGAGGAACAACTTTTCCCTGAATCTCAAGAGCACCATCTTCAACGGGATATATTCTAGATATCGCCTTTAGTAGTGTACTTTTTCCAGCACCATTCATCCCGACCAGTCCAATGATATCACCTTCTTTAAATTCAAGACTTACATCTTTAAGCGCATAGAACTCTCTAAAGACAGGAACATCATTTTTCTTAAATGAAAACTTGCTAAGAATTAATTGTTTTAAGGATGCTCCCTTATCGGTATATATGCGAAACTTCAAATCAAGATCTTTAATTTTCACAAAACAGCTCAATTCAGACTCCTTATAATCTATAAATTAATTTTTTTTCGGCTTTTATAAAGACAACCAATCCAATTAGGCAGGTTATGAATGAAATACCAAACGCAATCCCAAGTTCACTTAAGGTTGGAGCCTCATGATGATAGATTGCAGATCTAAATATTTTTAATAAATACACCACCGGATTCCAATCGTAAAAATGTTGATATTCTTTAGGAACCATCGACATTGGATAAATAACTGGACATAAATAAAACATAGCATTTGTTGTGATAGTAACAATGTGAGTCATATCTCTAAAAAAGACCGTGGCTACAGCTGAAATTAAAGAAAGCCCAAAAGAAAATAATATTAAATTCACGAGTGCTATAGGCAGAAACAGGGTCGCCACTGATATCTTTATACCAATAAAGGCTCCAATGAAGTATAAAACCAAAATACTAAGTCCAAAATTTATCAATTCAGACCCGATAACCTGCATAGGGAAAATAATTTTGGGTAGGTAAACCTTTTTTATATAACTCTCGGCAGTGATTATTGAAGCTGAACCCATTGTTACAGAAGTCACAATAAACCCCCAAGGTAATAAACCCGAAAAAATAAACAAAGCATAGTTTTCTATTTTAAATCTGAATAACATTGAAAACACAACCGCTGTTACTATCATGGTAAATAGTGGATTTAAAAATGACCACAAAAAACCTAACGTGGAGTTCTTATATCTCATTGCAAGAGTGGTTGATATTAGATTGCTAAGTACTTCTCGATATTCCATCGCCTCGAGCAAGGCTTTAAAAATTCTCTTCATTTTATGATCTAACCTTTTTTTGTCTTAAAGAGTACAATTCATCTTCAGCAAAAATTACTTTTGAGGGTACTTTAAAGTTCGTTAATTTTTCTGCGCAGGCCTTTCTAATTCTCTTTTTAATATCTTTAATAGACTCTTCCGTTCTTGTTTTTACTCTCGCAACAATAATATTACCAAGAAGCGCATTCTTTTCACCATAAACAGCGACATCTTCAATATTATCAAGTGT
>JABJPQ010000215.1 GCA_018663815.1 Halobacteriovoraceae bacterium
ATGTAAAAATGTAATTACGAGATTGTGGTAGGTGATTGTTTTTTTTAACCTGCCTCACACTAATAAATTGAAAAGAATACACATCAGAATCTTAGCTTTCTACGTTGCACCATAACTTGTGGTACTAACTGCAAAATTTAATGAGCCATAAACAGGAGAAATAAATGAAATCAATTGCAGCTTATTGTCTAATCTTACTAATTTCCTTAACAAGCTTTCAAAGTCAAGCCGTTGTAGCGGGAGGACTATACTTGTACGAAGTCTCACAAGAAGACGCCTCATATGAAACAGCAAAAACTACTGCAATTGTTGGTGGATCTATTTCTGCTCTTGGTGGTGTTGGATTAATTGTTGGCTCAGATGCTTTTCTATCTATGCTTGGAACTGCAGTAATGGGAAAAGCCTTGATCCAAGTTGTAGGTATTGTAGGGGTGTCATTTCTTTAGGCTTAGGTATCGTTATTTTAGAAGCTGACGAGGCAGGTACTATCACAATTACTTATAATTTCATTGATGATCAAGCTGCAAATAAAATTGGTTTAAGTAACTCACAAAAAGATGCTTACAACCAACATGTTGATGACTTTAATGCAATCTACAGTGGAATATATGCAAGTTATACCAAGGAGTCTGACACTGCTCAAATGTGGAATGATGCTTATGAAGTATTAAAAGTACCTCAAGAAGCACAGGAAGCACTTGCAATTATTAACTCTTCTGATTTTTAGAAAAAATAGTAATGACTAGAGCAGTAAAAACCTTTTATTTTTTATTAGCAAACTTTATTGCTCTAATCTCTCTTAATTCATGGGCCCTTGCCCCAAAACAAGTTATCCTGCTTAATTCAATATATGACATTGATAAATATGGTCGTGAGATTTATGATGAAATAGGCAAAGAAATATATAATCAATTAGGAAGTAAATATTCGATTAAGGTTATTCATCATACTGGACAAGAAGAACTGTATTATCAATTAAATAATCCAAATAATTTTGCTGTTTTTTTTGTGGCTCACTCGAACAGTTCAAAAAGTCATATCGCAAATAACCTTATCATTAGCTCTGATCGCTTTAATGTTTTACCTCTCTTTCATCAAATCCACCCCAATATCAAGTGGGTTGGAATTGTCGGGTGTAAAGCTAAAGCATTGCTGAATAAAATTAAACATGATTTTTATATGCCACAAATATTTTATGCTTCGGATTCTCTAACTTTTCATCTCTCGGGTTTAAAGAAAGCAATTAAACACTTTGTTCGATCTCAAAAAAAAACCGACAGAAGAATATCTAGACTTCAACGAAAGAAAAAATGTACGAGTAAAACAATTAAAGAGGTTGAGTTTGTTATAACAAGACTACCATCAGATACTCAGCCTTTGAGATTAACTCAAAGAGGACGATTTCTCAGTTTATCTTCTCCTAATTTAAAAAGTAAAAGCGTTTTTCTACAAGTCTCTAATAAAAATAATGTTTCTCTTAAAGTTGATATTGGACTTCACCCCATTCAGTTTAAAAATCATGAAATCGAAAATATTCAGATTACTACCGCTGATAAATCAATTGTATTAAAGCCAGTTGTCTTATTTGGAAGAACTAAAGGAGTAACCTCAGTCGTGTATAAAGCAGAAGGTATTCCGAGCGAATATATAAAAACCAAACTTACAAAGCAATGTCATTAGAGACGTTAGTAAAGCCTATTCAGGCACTCTTAGTTTTACAAATTTTAATCTATGAATTCAAAGAGCTGGTATTATATACCTCAAGTGCCATCCATGAATTTGGAGGAGGAGTTGAGAAACTATAATTTTTATTTTCAAACTTAAAGCTTAGTCTATGAGAGTGAAGTGCCATATTATTGAATAAGTATTTCTTTTTGATTAAAGTATTAAATTTTTGGTCACCATATCTTTGGTCACCAATCACTTGGTGTTTTTGAGAAAGACAATGTTTTCTAATTTGGTGTTGTCTTCCAGTCTCAATTGTTAACTCTAAAAGAGTTAGGTATTTGTTGGCCTTAATTACTTTAAAATTGGTTAAAGATTTTACTCGGTCCTTTTTCATACCAAGTGGATTCTTTCTACCTTCTGCTTTGTTAGTTAAATCTTGATTCCAGCTTCCTTTTTGGTTTTCTTGAGAGAAGGTACCTTTAACTATGGCCAAATAGCTTTTCAAAGTTGACTGCTCAGAAAGGGAGGCTTGAAGATTTCGACTAACGTCACTATCGAAGCTCAAGATCATAATTCCAGATGTCTCTTTGTCTAACCTATTTATAGGGGATAAGCCTTTATGGCCTTGACGATCCAGTAATTTAATTAGATTAGTATCGTCCTCATTATTATGTACGCTTAGCCCTGCGGGCTTGTTCACGACTAACCAAGTTTTGCAGTTTTGTAGTATTTCAATTTGTTCCATAATCAGTAATAACATCGAATATATCATGAAGGGAAAGAGAAGATAATAACTTGTAATATTTACTCTTTTAACGTGGCCTCAATTGTATGTTTGTAAGAAGGGATTATGATTAGCTTCTATTTTTACACAAAGTAGGAATAAGTTAGGATTGATCATTTTGTAATATTTGTAGTGAGCAAAATATTTTTCACTAACTTTACAATTCACTCTAAAAAGACGGTAACTCACTCCAACTCGTCGTATACCGAGGAGACTTAAAATTACGATTCATTTTCCAAGCATCGTCACTGGTTCCTGAGGAAGCAAACTTAAGAACTCCTTCCCCTTCAACACGATTGATGTAATCGATTGCACTCATTAGTTTCAAATCTTTTTCTGAGTCTGATTCATAGAAAAAGTTCATTTGAAAGTTTGAGCTTTCATTAAAGTTGGATAATTTAATGCCTGCTTTTCTATACTCATAACCTTCGCGGTAACCCCGCTCCAATAATCGAAAAGCTTCAGCTAGCAGCGTCCTCGTATCACAAGTGGGGTTGGCTAATTTTGACCTTTCATACATATAATACTGCTCAATATTTTCCTTAAAAGGATTTGTTCTCGCAAACACTGAGACCTCATTACAAACTGATTTTTGCTGTCTCATTTTAGCGGCTGCATTTTCAATATAATTTGAAACTGCCTCTTTTAGAATATTCTTATCAAAGACATAGTCTCCGAAAGTTCTCGAGCACATAATTTCTTTTTTCTTCTCAACATCTTGAGATAAAGCAAAGCAATTGATACCTTGAAGCTCTTGTTTAATTTGTAGTCCTACTTTGGTGAATATTTTTTGAATAAGCTTATCGTTCTTATAGGTTTTAAATTCATAAGCTGAGTATATTCTCATATCGTTAAGCTTTTTCGAGCTTGCCCTGCCTACGCCCCAAATATCACCAACTGGCGTTCTCTTTAAAGCAATATTTTGTAAGTACTCACTATCCAAATAAACAACACCTTTCGCTTTATTAGATTTTTTAGCAATATGGTTCGCTACTTTAGAAAGTACTTTTGTAGGGGCGATTCCTACCCCTGTTGGTATACCAACATCTTGTAAAATTTTTTCTCTTAACATTTTTCCATGAGATAAAATATCTTCAACTCCTGTTAAATCAGCAAAAGCTTCATCAACAGAATAAACTTCAACATCAGGGCAATTACTTATAATTATTTGCATAACTCTGTTTGAAATATTTGTATAAAGTGCAAAATTACATGAGAACACCTCTACTCTATGCTTCTTACATAGCTGCTTAATTTTATAATAAGGCTCTCCCATTTTTATCCCTAACGCCTTTGCCTCATTTGTCCTCGCAATCGCGCATCCATCATTGTTTGAAAGTACAATCACTGGTTTATTATTTAGTTCAGGTCTAAACAGACGCTCGCAAGAGCAGTAAAACGAATTACAATCAATTAAGGCATAGGCTTTAGTTGTCATAAGGATCTCTTACAATACCGACAACAATTCCAAATATAACAAACTCATCATCAGAAGAAATGAGAATGGTCTTAAAGCTAGAGTTAAAAGATTTGAGATAGGTGCAGTTTTCAAGTTCAAGAATTTCTTTGCACATCGGTGTACCGTTTAAATAAAATGCGACAATAGCGCCAGAGAAAAGAGAACGCGATCTATCGACGACAAGAATATCATTATTTTTTATATCGGGAGACATGGAGTCTCCACTGGCCCTAACAAAAAATGTCGATTCTTTATTCTTCATAAATTTTTGGTCTAAGGATAAATAGCTCTCTACAAAATCATCTGAAATACCAAATAGACCACAAGAGACATCTCCGAAAAACGGATATACGTTTGTACTTTGAGCTTTGGCTTTAATATGATTTGAGTTAGTATTTACTGGCATAATTGTATTCTACACAAACGTAAGTTTTCCGTAAATGCATTGTGCAGTGGCCAATTAAACGTCATAAAATCAAAGGGTTAACATGTGTTTCAGTGTAGAGGTTGACATTAATCTCAAGCAGCTCGCAAGAGAGTTTAGCGCGAGACTCTCACCAAAGTTTGCATCAGAGAGCTTTAACGCAGTCTCTACCGGTTATATGAAAACTGACATATTGCCCGTTCTAATGAGCCATGAAGGCCTTTTAAGGGTTGAACCTATGAATTGGTCTCTCACACCTAGCTGGGCCAAGGAGTATCCATTGAAATGGAGCACATACAATGCAAGGCTTGAAAGAGTTAAGGATGGTACTCCTCAAAAAATCTATGAAGTCCCTACTTTCAAAGAGGCTTTTAGATTAAATAAGTTTTGTCTTGTTCCAATCAAAGCTGCAATTGAAGCATGTTATTGGGGAGAAACTGCAGGTAAAATTATCTCCTTTCAGCAAGAAAGTGTCCCTTCGGCTAGCCTGTTTGAGTTGACTCTTGAAATAGTTTAAACTGATTAATTTGTTTCGAAATTCCATGGAAGCCATTTATCAGGATTTTTAAAAACGCTGCTCCTGCTTTGGCCAATAGCCGGAAAAAATCCCTTTGAATATTTAACGGCTATTGGCCAAAGCAGGAGCAGCGTTTTTAAAAATCCTGATAAATGG
>JABJPQ010000515.1 GCA_018663815.1 Halobacteriovoraceae bacterium
AAGGAATAATTAAAAAATTAAGAAAGATTATTCTCCAGGCATTTCCAGATATTGTTGAAAGTTTTAAAAATGGCGTCCCATGGTACGAAGATGAATTTTATATCGTAGGATTAAAAGATCATGTTAATTTAGGATTTTCCATTAGCAGGTTAAATAAACAAGAAATGAATCTGTTGGAGGGAAAAGGAAAGATCATGCGACACCTTAAGTACTTCAGTATTAAGGAAGTAGATGAAGAAAAGATTGTAAAACTATTAAAAATAGTAGACAAGAAACATAGATCTTGTCATTAGGTGGATCAGTGAATGAACAAAAACCATTAAATGGAAAATGCCTTTGCGGGTCGGTTAAAATTATTGCAAATAAAGTGAACCCTGAACTAACAGCTTGTCATTGTAGTATGTGTAGGCAATGGGGAGGAGGTCCTTATATGGAAGTTTCATGTAAGGAAGTCATAATTAAAGACATAAAAAGTGTTAGCGTTTTTAACTCATCTGATTGGGCAGAGAGAGGGTTTTGTAAGAAATGTGGCACCCATCTGTTTTATCATATTAAGGAGTCAGACGAGTATCAAATACAAGTTGGGTTATTTGGTTCATCAATAAATCCTAAGTTTAAATGCCAAGTCTTTATAGATAAAAAACCTGCTTATTATACCTTTGTTGAAGAAACTCAAAATTTAACTGAGGCACAAATTTTTGAGATGTATGCACCTAAGGAAAAATAAATATGTTAGGTTTTATAATTATTTATGGAATTACTACAGTCTTAAATTATATTCTTAATCCATTGGTGATTATAACGTCAGCGAGTTTTGTTAGTATTTATGTTCTCCGACTAGATTTAGGAAAACCACTTTATACAATTTCATTATATGCGATTTTTGCTTTAATGATGAGTATATATGAGTACTATTTTAAAGCATTCAGAGTGCCTTATCTTGAGGGGAATTTGTCCGTATTATTGTCTGACTTTCCCAAAGAGATAAACTTTAAAGACATCGGGTTTTATTTTCTTACCTACCTTCCCTCGGTACTTCTTTTGTTCCTCTTACTTTATATCGCAAGTAAGTTTATGGTTTCTCAAATAAATTCACTATCCTTTAATTTAATAACTGCTTTTATTTGTGTTTTTGCGTATTCATTAAAGTCATTTGTGATTATACCTCACTTTAGTGTTAACGGTGGACCTAGACAGACCACACAGAAGCTGTTTCCTACTCATGAAGCAGCTAAATCTGGAAACATTGAGGAACTTAATGAAAGTATAGCAAAAGGCCATGATCTTAATCAATTAACAAATAAACAGTTAGCACCAATTCATTTTTCTATTCAAGAGAATCACTATAGTGCCACAAAACTTTTATTAGAGTCAGGCGCACAGGCTAATTTAATTGGGGAGAGTTTTAAACCCAAAACACCATTAATCATGGCCGTAGTTCAAGAAAATCTAAAAATGGTTGAATTACTTTTAGCGCACGGAGCAGATCTTCATTTGAAGCCTTGTGAAAATAGAAACGTTCTTTTTTATGCCCTTGGAAATATAAAGTTATTCGACTTGTTTATTACTAAGGGAGTTGATTTTAGTTCAATTGATATTTACGGAGAATCTCTTTTAACGTCAGCAGCAAGTTTGACAGCCAAAGTTGGTTTAAGACCTCACCCAAAAGCACAAAGTATTGTTCTATATTTATTAGACAAAGGTATGTCACCTGATGGGCTTAAGGGAGAGAGTAGTACTCCTGTATTACATGCTATCTCAAAAGCGAATATAGACGTTTTAAACCTTCTTATTAGTAGAGGTGCTAACCCTAATAAAATTGATTCTAGGGGGCATACGGCCCTTATAAACGCTATATTAATAAATGAGTTAGCAATAGTAGACTTATTATTAAAAAACGCCGCGAATGTTGATTTAAAAGGTAGAAAAGAAGCTTACGATAATGAAAAATATTCCCCACTGGAAGTTGCACGTCTAAAGCTGGAAAATAATTGGGACCCAGAAAGCAACGCTAAGACACAAAAAATTATCGAATTACTACTTGCCTCAGGTGCAAAATAGATATCCGTTAGAGTAAAATATCAATATAAGTGGTACCAACATTAACCGGGGACTTGGCTTTAGCATTTTGTCCTTTAATTAAGATCTTTTTTTCAATAAAGAGCTTCTTTAAGAGTGTTTTGGACATGAGGCTTAAAGTTTCGTTTTCTTTTTGCTTTTTAAGAGCATCAAGAAGAACACTATCGAGTCTAGGCTCAGATTCTTCAAGTTCAAGAGTAATACGAAATGAGTTCTGTGGTTGTGCTGGTGTTTTATAATTCATGCACTTGTTTAGCACCATGTATGCGTGGAGTCAATGGCAAGAATAATTGACGTATTTTGAGGGGAGGGCATTGGCGTTGATTGGCAATACACGCATATTCGAGTAAGTTTTAATTTATATTGAAGGGAGAGCTATGAGTTTTAAATTAGTGATGCCTTGTTTAGACCTTTGGGAGATTTATAAAAATGAATAAAGTAATTATTATCTTAAGCTGTGTGTCTTTAAATTTATTCGCAGCTCCACATGTAAGTGTAGAGTTAAAAGCATCTTTTGGAGCCAAAGTATGCTTGGATAAATTATTGAGTAATTGTCAAAAATCCTTGATTGGAAAAGTGGAAAAATTAAATATTCCATTGAATCATACTGAGGATACACTTGAATATGATCTCTATGAAGGAAGCAGTAAGATTACTCGCCAGATTGGAAACCAAAGTTTTAAAATGGATGTGATTATTTTTAAAGAAGTTTCGAAAACTATATCCGGGAAACATGGAACTCATTATTGGATAGATAGTGAGTTAGCCTACCTAGATGTAACATCCATGTTGTTTGTTCCTTATAATCGAGGTGGAACGGTTATCCATTCTATTGAGAACTTAAGTGAGTTTTACTTTAGGGATTTTACTGCCTTTGAAGCGCTTGATGGTGGCAAACAAGTTTATATCGATTCCACCTGGGGGCAAATCTCTCCGCTGGAGGATTAATCTAAAGACAAGACTCATTTCATGTAATATTTGGCATTAGTTTTGCTAACTATTAAGTAATGAAATATTTAATTTTACTATTTATGGGTATCTTTTTAAATTATCCGCAGCTTGTATATGCTAGATTTGAGCATTCAATAAGCTATAACCTTGGTACCGACCTTGCCGATAATAATGCATCCAAGCTCTATGATAATGAACTAAGTATTAGCTCTGGCTATGTTAAAAAAGAGTACTCTATAGAGGCAAGTACTTCGTTTCAGTGGTTTGTGGTTGATGATGAGATTACAGTTCCAGATGGGCGAAACACAGTCGAAAATAGTGGGCTCAATTTAAGCGGTGATTATAGCTTCGTTAACAGCTCTGGAGTTAAGAAGCTTAAGGGAGTATATGGTACTAGTCTCTATTTTCCAAGTGGTGCTCAAGAAGATTCGGAGTCATTTGTATTGCTCTCTGAACTGAGTGCAACCTATCATTATAAAATTGCAAAAAATGAACTTTCTTTTTTAAATATTGCAACATTTCCAAACGAATCAACATTTCCCTCCGGAGATACAATGCGCTATCAAGGCTTACACGCTATCGGATCGCATAGTTTTATGATAACGCAAAAAAATTATTTCAACGGGTTTACACCTAGTCTTACTGTTGGAGTAAGTAAGAATTATACTGAATATGAAGTTGACCCTGGTACAAAGAAAGTACTTACATCACATGCTTATCTGGGTAGTCTTTCTTTTACTTATGATGTTTTTAAAAAAACAAATTATGCATTCAGTTTATATGGAAAAAAATCTGTGGATTACTTTGGTTCTAGTCTTGATAGTTTTGCTGTAAAACACCTTCTCAGTTTCAAACACAAATCTTTTATAATCAAACTAAGTTATGGCTACAAATCACGTCTCGTGAGCAATGAGATGAACTACGACTATTGGTACCTTGATAGCGATGAAAAGTATACCCAGGCTCAGTTAGTTTATCTCTTTTAGCTAATTTCAAGGATGAGTATTAACTGTCACAATTTTAAACACTGTCTAATATTTATACAATATTTTGAGTATTGAAGTAAGTAAATTATGGCCATTAACTTGCATTTATATACTAAATAGGAAAACTGGGAGTAATTTATTATGAGCAAGAGATATTTGATTTTTCTCGTATTTATCATGGTGGGGATTTCTTCGTGCTCAAAAAAAGAGATACAACCTAATACACCGACACCAACAAACCTTTCTATCGCCAAGACATTTTTTGTTACAGATGCTTCTAAGGTAGGCGCAAAAAGATTTATGTGTGGTTGGGCACTAGAAAACAATTCTTCTCATTTTGAAAATAAAGCAACAACTCACCTTGTTCATCAGGCCATGCATTGTAATATAGAGTTCAGAGTTACTGAAAATTTCTTAGTAGGGGACAAAGTTAATCCTTCTTATCCAAATGATAAAGACAAATGGTTAAAAAATGCCATTAAAATACCTATTAAATCTCATTACTACTTAGAAAATGAACTTGATGAGTACGGTCGAAAGACAGGAAATATTGATAAAAATGATTCTCGTTCACATTACACACGTAGACCTTATATGGACCTTGATTTAGCTGGAATCGAAATTAATGGTTGGGCATATTCGGCATTGAACACAAGTCATAATCAAAAAACATATATGGTTGAAAGTGTACCTGAAGAAGATATAGTATGGGACCATAAAAATAATTTTCTTGGTTTTTCAATGGAAGTTAGTCATCCGTACTTTGGTAGTAATGGGACGGCAAGGTTTCGTTTTAATTTTCTGAAATTTGATTCAGATAAATCATTTAAAAAAACAAAATACCATCAAACGAGTAATCGCTATTTTAATCTCATTC
>JABJPQ010000036.1 GCA_018663815.1 Halobacteriovoraceae bacterium
AATGATTCAAAAGTAAGTATTAGTTTTTCTCACTCTAATACAGGAAAACTCGAGTATGATTGTCGTGGTATGCGCCTGGAAGAATTCCAAAGCTTAATTGAAAAAGTCATTAGTGATCTTTTACTAGGTGAAACACCCTTTGTTACAATTATTCATGGACACGGAACAGGCGTTCTAAAAAACTGGCTTAGAAATTTCATTAGAAAGCACAAAGAAATTTCCATCATGCCCACTGAGTCCGGAAATGATGGTGAAACAAGGCTAGCTCTATCAGTTTAATCCCGGAGCATCATCAATCATCGTTCCAATTCTCCAAGGTCGAAACATAAAAGTTTCTTCTGCACTAAAGGGAAGAGAAAGAGAAAACCAAACTAAAAGAGCTCGACCTTTAATATTTTCAAAAGGTACAAAGCCCCAAGACCTTGAATCAGCTGAAAAGTCTCTATTATCTCCCATTGCAAAGTATTTACCTTGTGGAACAGTAATTTTTGGGAAATTAGCAGTGAAAACATTATCAACATGAATTTGAGTTATGTGATTGTGCTCACCGGTTTTTGTTTTATAAAATTTAAAATTAAACCTTTTATACTTTTCATCCATATCGTCCATAATTTTTTGACCGTCAAAATCGACCATTTCGACAATTTCATCATTGATATAAAGCATTTTATCGACAACTTGAATGGTATCACCGGGAAGACCAACAACTCGTTTGATATAATTCAGATCTGGATCTTTTGGATATTTAAAAACAATAACATCTCCTCGCTCTGGCTTACCAGGACCAGTTATATAGGTAGGATCAGTAAACCAATCTGAGAAAGGAACCTTAAAGCCATAGGCAAACTTATTTACCAAAATAAAATCACCGATTAAAAGAGTTGGTATCATCGATCCAGAGGGAATTTTAAATGGTTCAAAAAAAACCGATCGAAAGCCTAAAACTAAAAAGATTATCCAAAAAATTGATTTTGCCTCTTTCTTAAATTTCTCTTTTTTTGTTAAGTTTGAGTCATCAGTTTTCTTCTTTTTCCAAAACATATATAATCACCTTAGGAGTTGTTTACATTAGTGTAATAGTACTCAATCACTTTTTTCGCAAGTACTGTAGATTTAATGTACCATTTTTTAACATTTACTATCATTACGCAAATAGAAATTCCTTTATCTTCGTCCCCTTGTGGCGCAGCGTAACTAATAAACCAATCCCGCTTACCATAAGGTACACCTCCAGTAATTGTTCCAGTCTTTCCACCAATATTGAGATCTTTTATTCTTTTTGTTTTCCATGGTCTAAAAGCAGAACGTGCAGTGCCACGCCTAACAGTTAATTCCATAAGTCCTTGCATGTTTTGAGCTGACTTTTTAGATAGAACTCGCTCGATTGAAAAAGATGGGGACCAAACAACCCTATCATGCTCCAGATCTTTAACTTCTGAAATAACAGTGGGTTTTCTAAATAGACCGTTATTAGCAACCACAGACGCAATAACAGCGCCGTGAACAGGGCTAATCATCGTATCACGATTAAACCCAGAGGCAAGCTCTGCCAGTGCGTACTGCTTTCCTTCCGCAAATAGCTTGGAACTTCCTGGAGAAACTAATTGAGCAATCTTTTTATTAAATCCAAATTTTGTAGCCATGTTTCTAAGTCCAACATAGTCTGTATTTTTGATTGCAGCTTTCCCAAAAACAACATTATTGCTTAAAGCAAAAGCTTTTTGAAATGGAACATACCTAGTCCATCTATTTATCTTATCTTTTAATTGATATTTATAAAGCGTCGTTGCTTTACCTGAATATGAAAAAATTGATTCATTATTCACCTCTGAGTTTTCTATAAGTTCAGCGGCCGTAATAACTTTAAAGATGCTGGCGGCAGGATTTGAACTTGAAAAAGTTAAGTTTTTACCAAAACTTTTTGTTTTTCTCGTATAATCCACTGCTGATAAAATTTTTCCAGTATTATTGTCTATAACGACAACAGAAGCATAATCAGAGCGGTATCTTCTCAGTTGTTTTTTAATATATTTTGTTAATTTTTCATTTAAAGTATAATTAACTTGATAATCTTTATCATTAAAATCAATTTTGGCAGGCCAAATTTGAGAATCAAAAACATCTTGGTTTAGCTTTGTGCTAAAGTCCGAAACATTTAGCGGTTTCAGGCTCAGATCTTTATAAAAATTTAAATTTGCAAATGTATTAGACGAAAAAATCATCACACAACAAAGAAAAAAACTCCTAAGCATTTTTATACCCACATCCTATAACAAAGAATTCTTTACTCACACTTCTCGTAGACTTTGGTTTTAAAAAATGAAAATTTTCAAAAAGACTCTTTTGTTCTTTTAAAAATTTTTGTGCCTCATGACTATCAAAGACTTTAATAACAAAGTTACCACCATCTTTTAAAAAATTTGGCAAATGATAAAAAACCATCTCGACTAATTGCAAACTTCTTGTTTGATCAACAGATTTGATACCTGTTGTATTTGGTGCCATATCCGAAATAATAGCATCAAACTTATCTGAAACTTTAAACTCACTTAGTGACTTAACATCATTTATATCTTTTTGATAAACAGTCACATTTGCTATACCAGTAAGCTTTATGTTTACTTCTCTAATATCAATACCAATAACTTGTCCCTCGTCACCAACAAGTTTGGAAGCATACTGCGTCCACGAACCCGGGTGATAACCAAGATCAAGAACACAATCTCCTTTTGCAAGAATCTTATATTTAAGATCTATTTCCTCAAGTTTATAAACACTACGTGCAAAATAATTATCTTTTTTTGCTTTATTATAATAATGATCTTTTACTTTAAAACCCATTAGCCATATCTACTTTTTCTAAACTTTTATAATCGAGCCTGTTTATACCATACTTTTTCAGCTTTGAAATAAGAGTAACCTTGCTAATTCCTGCACGCCTCGCACTTGCATTAATTCGACCACTTGTACTGAGTAATAATTTTTTAAAGAATGTTTCTTCAAATTCACTCAACGCAGCGTTAAACAATCCTTTTGGCGCTAAATCACCTAAATTCTTCTCCTGA
>JABJPQ010000035.1 GCA_018663815.1 Halobacteriovoraceae bacterium
TGGAGTTAATACACTTTTTAATGCTTTGTTAAATAACCAAGGCTTTAGAGAGTTGGATTTTTCTTCGTTAAAGCTCACCCTTGGTGGTGGAATGGCCGTTCAAAAAGCAGTTGCAGAGCAATGGAAAAGCGTGACGGGCCAGCCTTTAATAGAAGCCTATGGCCTTACTGAAACATCTCCAGCTGCTTGTATGAACCCTCTTGATCTTAAAGGATTTAATGGAAAAATAGGTTTACCGATTTCATCAACCGAAATTAAAGTTTTAGATGATGATGAGAATGAAGTGCCAATAGGAGAGGCCGGAGAGTTGGCCATAAAGGGTCCACAAGTGATGCGTGGATATTGGCAGCTAGATGATGAAACTGCTAAGGTCATGACAAAAGATGGTTTCTTTAAAACAGGGGATATCGGTGTCGTTGATGAACAAGGTTATTTTAAAATAGTTGATAGAAAAAAAGACATGATCCTCGTTTCAGGTTTTAACGTTTATCCCAATGAAGTTGAAGATGTTGTTGTTACACACCCTGGGGTCTTAGAAGCTGCTGCCATTGGTGTACCTCATGAAAAATCTGGTGAAATCGTTAAGATATTTATCGTTAAAAAAGACCAAGCATTAACTGAAGCTGATGTTATTGAGCATTGCCGTAAAGATCTTACAGGTTATAAAGTACCTAAAATGGTCGAGTTTAGAGAGGATCTACCAAAAAGTAATGTTGGTAAAATTCTTAGAAAAGACTTGAGAAATGAAGAAATAGCTAAAAAACAATGACTTTAGTCACTTTTTGTTAAGTAGCCTAATCTTCATTAAAACTCATAATAAATCTTAGTTTTTTGACTCTTTTATTTTAGAAAACCATGCTACTTACCGACATGTATGCATGGAAGATTTTGAAAATGAACTAAAATTAGATTTTTTGGATGAAGCAAACCAGCTTCTAGAGAGTACGGAACAAGCTTTCCTACAACTTGAAAATGATTTGCAAAACAAAGACCTCATAGATGAAATATTTCGTTTTGCACATAATTTAAAAGGAACCTCAAGGGCCGTTGGTTTTGGAGTTGTTGCTGAATTTACGCACGAAGTAGAAAATCTCATCTTAAAGATTAAGCAAGACGAAATTGAAATTAATGATCATGTTGTTTCAATTCTCTTAGAGTGTAACGATCATATTTCAATGATGATTACAGATCTACAAGATGATTTTTCAAAAACATTTGATAGTGCGGAGCTTATATCAAAAGTTCAACAGGCCATAGCTGGTGATGCAGTTATTGACAACGAAGAAATTGATGAAGAAGAAGTAGATGATGAAGCCATTGCACAAGAAATAGAGGACATGGGTGACTTTGAAGCCGACGATGAACTCATAAATAAAGAATTACTTGCTGAATTAGAGGCTTTAGAAGTACCTAAAGAAAACGTGATCGAGGTTTTTGAGGGTAGTCAAAATATAACAAATAAAACGGTTCCGATTGAAGAGAAAAAAACTGAGAATAAGCCCAAACTTAATAACGATAAAAAGGTTGAAAAGGACGAAAATATTCGTGTTTCTCTTTCAAGGGTTGAAACATTAAATAATTTCGTTGGAGAGCTTGTCATTTTACAATCTGTTTTGGAGCAACAAAACCTTTCCGAAGATAAGAAAGATGATCTGTCAGTAAAGTCCATTAGCCAGCTAGGAAAACTATGTAAAGAGATTCAAGAAATCTCAATGAGCTTAAGAATGGTTCCAGTAAAATCAACACTCCAAAAAATGAGTCGAATTGTTAGAGACACATCAAAAGCCTTGGATAAAAAAGTAAATCTTATACTCAAGGGTGAAAATACCGAAATTGATAAAACAGTACTTGAATTATTAGCTGACCCACTTGTCCATATTGTACGAAATGCTGTTGACCATGGTCTTGAGTCAACCCAAGGACGTCTTGATGCTGGGAAGAGTGAGGCCGGAAATATTATTATTGATGCCTACCATGAAGGGAACTACCTTGCTATTGATGTAATCGATGATGGCAATGGTATAAATGCAGACGTCATAAAACAAATTGCTATTGATAAAAAAATTATAAATGCCAACTCAACCATTTCTGATGATGATGTTATACAACTCATTTTTCATCCAGGATTTTCGACTAAAGAGCAAGTTTCAGAAGTCAGTGGTCGTGGTGTTGGTATGGATGTTGTTAAAACGAATATTGATAAATTAACTGGTGATGTTAGAGTGAGCACACAAGTTGGTGTTGGTTCTACATTTAAGATTGTTTTGCCTTTAACGATGGCCATAATCGAGGGGCTAGTAACATCTGTTGGTGAAGATAAATTTGTTGTGCCTATCAATCAAGTACAAGAATCATTAAAACCACAAAAAGATGATATCCACTTTGCTTCAGGTTTAGGAGAATGCTTAAACCTAAGAGGAGAGGTCCTTCCCATTAAAAAAGTTTCAAGTTTATTGAAATTAGCAAAAAATGATAAATCAATTGAAGAACAAATTATTATTATTGTAAAAGGTAAGCAAGGTCTTATCGCAGTTGCCGTAGATGATATTCTTCAACAACAACAAGTTGTGATTAAAAAACTTGGTGATGAAATTAAAGACCAAAAAGGTTTTATGGGAAGCTCTATTCTTGGAGACGGTAAACCTGTTTTTATTATCGATATGGAAGCATTATGTGTGAGTTCACAAACAAAAATGAAAATGCCAAAAGCTGCATAAGAGGGACAATATGACTGATCAATTTAAAAATGAATTAAGTACTCAAGGTTATAATCGTTTTATTGAGTTTAGCCTTGGAGGTGAGGACTATGCAGTACCTCTTTTAATGGTTAGAGAAGTTATTTCTATTCCTGAAACAACTCCAATTCCAAAAGCACCGAAACACTTTGTAGGACTTATGAACTTAAGAGGTCAGGTTATTTCAATCGTTGATCTAAAAAGTAAGTTAACGATTAAAAAAAATGAAGACTCGCCTGAGTCCGCTGTTATTATAGTCGACTTTGATGGTGCCAATATAGGAATTATCGTTGATTCAATTAATAAAGTATTAACTTTCCCAAAGTCAGAGATTCAAGAAGTTGCAGATTTAAACTCTCAAGTAAAGGCTGATTTTATCTTCGGTATTTATAAGAAAGAGAAGGGATTAACTGTACTTCTTGATATTGCAAAATGCTTAGATGTGAAAGATTACGATGTATTAAAAGCCCTTGACCAAGCAGCTTAAAGCATAGAGGTTCATTATGTCAGCAGTTCAAAAAACTAGTCCGCATTTTTGGCCAGTTATCGATTATGCCATCAAACATGTTACCAAAATATCTGGTAACTCGTACACTGAGCAGCATCATTTTTTTATAGAGACAAAAATAAAAAAAAGGATGATCGATTTAAAAATTAATAACCCTGATGATTATCTGGCTTATGTACGTGATCATCAAAAAGTTGAAAATGAATATTTTGTATCGCAACTAACAACTCATTATACATTTTTCTTTAGAGAATTTCTGCATTTCGAATATTTACAATTAAATTTGCCCAAGATTGTTGAAAATCTTCGTGAGAAAAGAAAAAAAACACTTAATATTTTATGTTTGGCCTGTTCTCGTGGGCATGAAGTCTACTCAGTAGGTATGTTTTTTGAGCATCATTTAAAACAACTTGGAAATGATGGTATCGATTATAAAATTCATGGTATTGATATCGATCCTGAGTCTGTTAAAATTGCAAAAAATGGTGTTTATCGATATAGTGAGATTAAAATGATACCAATGAAATACCTTGGAGATCATTGGCAAAAAGGATCAGGTGATATATCACATTTTGTTAAGATGAAAAAAACGATCAAGGATCGCTGCTCATTTAGCTCTGGAAGTATTTTAGAGTTGAATAAAGAATTAAAGCATAAATATGATATTATTTTTTGTCGAAATGTATTCATCTATTTTGAAGAGCCACAAGTTAAGAAAATAAGTCGAGGCATACTGGAATATCTTACTCCTGAGGGGGTGTTTTTTACAGGTGTCTCAGAGTCATTAAGTTCAATGGACCTTCCTATAGATGTTCATGGTCCCTCAATTTACGGTCATAAAACAGAAAAAATTATAGAAGCTTCACCTAAAATCAGTCGTGTTGCCCTTGTGAAACCGGTCGAGGTTTTGCAGCCGACTTATAACTTACCTAATCCTATTAAAGTTCTCTGCGTTGATGATTCAAAAATAATTCTATCGCTTTTGAAAAAAATAATAAATTCAAAATCAGGATATGAAGTTGTAGGTACCGCTGAAAATGGTATTGAAGCAAATGATTTTTTAAAATCTAACGATGTTGATATGATAACACTCGATATTCATATGCCAAAAATGGACGGTATCACTTACTTAGAAAAATATTATTCAAAAGATCATCCACCCGTTATTATCGTTTCTTCTGTATCACGGGAGGATGCATCTCAGGCGATGAAAGGTATTCGCTTAGGAGCAAGTGATTATATTGAGAAGCCATCCTTGGAGGACTTTGCATCGAAAGGTGACGAGATCTGTACAAAATTAAAGTCTGCAGTTATTGAGAAGAAGTTGGGACACCTTCATACCGGTTTTGCTAGAATTGATAATGATTTTAAAAGTAAAGTTATGGAGAATAGTGATCGCTATTTTTATGCTATCTATGCACAATATAGTGATAGAAAGAAGATAACTCATATAATTAAAGAACTTTCCTTAGATAAAAACTTTCCGCCTACTTTTATCTTTTTTGAAGGTAGCTATAATATGTTGGATGAAATTGTGGCAAAGCTTAAACGATCCTTTACCTGTGGTGTTGAAATGATACCAACTGGAGAGAGTAAGTTCAAATCTAGTACCGTATATATTGGTGATTTCAAAGAAAGCTTTGATCGGATATATTCAACGCTAAGTTCAAAAACAAGTTCGTTAATGGCCATAGGGCATCACTCAGAAACAGCAGTGAATATGATAAACACAAGTAAGGTTCAAAATTTACTTTTAGATGATGTCAATTTTGTTGAAGAAAATGCCACGAGTGCATTAAAATCAAAGGCCGTAGACATAGGTCCTTACACAAGCTTTGCTTATCAAGCTAAACACTTTGTCCTAAAGGATGAATAGAAGATGATTTTCACAGCTAAAAATACACATGTGTTAAAAAGGACTGTTCAAAATGATGTTTTTATATCATTTCAATCAGAAAATGACTCCTGTGCAGTCTTAGAACCTGTCTCAAGTATATCTGATGCACTTTTAAGTCAATTGAACAGTAACCTTAAACCACGCATCATTAAAATTATTTCAAATAAAACTAACTATCATTCGTTAGAGAAATTACTCTTTAAGTATTGCAAGGACATTAAGTTTATTCAAAGAGAATTTCATTATGAACTTTACTATCGACCAATGCCTGCGAGTTTAAAGGTGTCTGTAGAGTCACAAAATAATATCTCAAATATTAATAAAAAAATTAAGGTTCTTATTATAGATGACTCAAAAACAATTTGTAATTTATTGACAAAAATTATTTCAATGGATGATGAGTTGGAAGTTGTCGGCACTGTCAATGATCCTTTAAAGGCCGAGGACTCGATCAAAAAACTTAAACCAGATGTTTTAACACTAGATATTCACATGCCTAATATGAACGGTGTGGAACTATTAAAAAAGATTAATCCGATCTATAAAATCCCTACCATTATGATTAGTTCTATTTCTATTCAAGAGGGTCCTTTGGTTCTAGATGCCTTGGAAAACGGAGCTATGGATTATATTCAAAAACCGGATATGGCGAATTTCTCTGTTGTGGCAAAAGAAATCAATTTTAAAATTAAAACAACTTCAAAAGCTATATTTCAAAACTCTAATAGTTTAATTAAAAAAGTTCGCACTCAAAAGAGTTTTAATACAAGTGATTTTTTAGTTGTTATTGGTGCTTCAACTGGTGGTACCAAAGCATTACAAAAAGTATTGGAAGCCTTTCCCAGTAATATTCCACCAGTTCTGATTGTTCAACATATACCGGCCGAGTTTTCTAAAGCTTTTGCAGACAGGTTAAATACATTAACACCATTTTTGGTTAAAGAAGCCCAGGATGGAGATGAAGTTGTCTCTAACCAGATCCTTATTGCAGCTGGTGGGAAACAGATGAGGTTTATTAGTCGCGGAAATAAAATGTTTGTGGAGTTAAATGATGATGATCCAGTCAATAGGTTTAAACCATCTGTTGACTATTTATTTAATTCGGTTGCAGATTCTAAAGTAGAAAAATATATTGTTAGTGCCATTTTTACAGGTATGGGAAATGATGGAGCCGCTGGCATGAAATATCTAAAAGAAAAAAAACATGCAATCACTATCGCTCAAAATGAGAGCAGTTGTGTTGTTTTTGGCATGCCTAAAGAAGCGATAAAAACAGGCAGTGTTGACCATATTGTAGACCTGGAAGATGCAGCAGCATCAATAATTGAAGCCTGCTCATATAAAGAATTTAAAAAAGCACTCTAGCAGCTGACACAAATTATGCTCACAATTACGCGCTATTCGTAGAAAAGTCCTTAAATTTGCACTAGATCTGGTTATATTTTATAATAAATCAACCGATTAGGAAGACATGAATTATTTATATCTATTACTCTTTTTCATAACTACCTTGAGCTTTGCTAATAAAGTTCCAAAAGAAGAAATATCTACTTACCTAGAAGCAATTAAAGAAAAAAAAGATGAAGAGCTATTAATCGCTTCACCTCAGTTTAGTGAATGCAGTGAAAAACTAGAGGAGTTTCGTGGGAAAACGGATGATGAGACGAACCAAAAACTCCATGATTGCGTCGAAGATAAAATTCTCGGAGATGGTACTGACCAAGATGCGGATAAAAAAATGTTAGAAGTTTCTAAGAAGCTTAGTTTAAATTCATATAATAAACATGCTGCTAAGAGCTCAACATCTATTAGGGAGTACCTACAAAAACGCCTTAAAAAAGCTATCTATGGCCCTGAGTCCTTGGAGAATAAAAAAAGAAAACTTAAAGAACAAAACCTGGTCAATCATGATGTCTTTTATCAATTGTATGCTGAACAAATAGGAAAAAACACATTACTGGAAGTCTCTAAATATTGTCTAGAAACTTTTGGTTATGGTGATCCCTTTGATGGAAACCTTATTCACATGAAATCTACTGGTACTAAAGATCAAAAGGGTAACGATATAGCATGGCCAGCTTATGTATCAGTTATCAAGAAGAATTCATCAGTGGCAGGAGCCAAAAACTTTGATGATCAATATGTGTTAAAAGATGAGTTAGAAACTGGCCCTGATCAGTATCTTCTCAGCTCTTCTACCAAAATTAAGCATCAAAAAGCGTGGAGCTCGTTATCTCTTTGGAGGAATCATGATCAAATCAAAGAATTTGAGGTTTGTACCTTTGAGAATAAAGAACAATGTGACAAACACTTTAAAGATGCCAATGGTAAAAAAATACGCGATTATAGACCTCTTAAAATTGTAGAACTATTGAAAGAGGCTGAATTTAAGTTCTCTACCGATCAGGACAAATCACTTATTAAAAATCGATATCTTTTTTGTGCGAGCACTGTTATTAAAAATATGTGTGAACTTTATAAATGTAATAACACCTATGATTCAAATTCACCTGATGAAGAAAAAAAATATTGTGCAGGTCTTTTTGGTATAACGGTTAGTGATACAAGTGCTGATGCAAGTATAAGCCTAAAGAGTGGTAATCAAAAGGGACAGGTGGCTTGTAATCTCATGCAAAGGCTACAAGAGTATCGAATTGTTTTAAAAGGGATAAAGGACATTCAAGAAGATAACAAAACGAATAAAGTGAGAGGTGGAGTTGCTTATAATACTGTTTTTAAGGATTTGTATAATGGAGCAGGAAAGGGGATGAAATCAATCGACAAGCTAACTTCAATTGGTTCAAAAGAGCTTAGCGAAAATGTTTCAGAAATTAGTAATGCAAAAGAAAATGCAAAAAACCTTCGAAAAGAATGTTTTTCAGAAGATAAAAGTTCTGGTTTATGGACTTTAAAAAGTGATGCCGCTAGTAATAAAAAATGTAAGGTACTGTTAGCAAAACTAGATCAATCAAAATTTGATACAATTGAAATTGATACCGAAGCCAAAACGGCCATGAGAATGAAAGAAATTTCAAATCTAAGTGGAGATGACTTAAACGAATTTTTAGATAAACATGGTCTTAAGGAATACAAAGATCGATTAGGGAAAATTGCTGATGATCCAGCAAAGGTAGAACAAATAAAGAACTTAGTTGCCCAAGATTTTAAAGCAAAAAGAATGGCCCTGTTAGATGGACTACGTGCTAAGTATGCTAAAGAAAGAAAAATTAAAGTCGGTGCAGAAGACAAGCAAGATCTTACAGATAACGATCAATTAAAAACTGACACGGCATTAAAAAACTTAGCCGATATGGAACAGCATAAAAAACGCGTTGCTACTTTATTCGAGTATTCTAATATTGTTTCTTCTTATCTTACAGTAAGAGATAAAGATGAAAAAGTGATTGGGTCTAACTCAACAGGCCGACAATTAGAAGTTAAAACATCTGATAATGAATCAATAAAAAAGTACTTCAGCGATGATAACTCGGAAGAATCAAACTCTGGTGGCGGAAATATTGATTATCTACAAGCACTAGATCAAATAATTAATTAAAACCTCTTAGCACTAATAAAAGCTGGAGTTTCTCTACCATAAATAAGATCGACTAAGCACTTAGCACTATGGAAAGCTAATCCAAGCCCATGAGCAGTGAATCCACCTAAGAAAAACACCTGATTATCAGTAGGCAAGGAGCCAATTAATGGTTGGCCATCAACGGAAAACCCCATAACGCCTGACCAGCGATGTGTTATTTGACTTTGCTTTAGTATCGGTAAGTGTTTTGCGAGAAATTGCTCTAATGCCTGTTGGATAACCGGAGATATCTCATCTGAATAACCTACTTGGGTTAATTTCTCTAATTGTCTAAAGCCGCCAATTATAATTTCACCACCTTTTAACTGGCGGAAATAATCTAAAACAAA
>JABJPQ010000357.1 GCA_018663815.1 Halobacteriovoraceae bacterium
GGTGTGAAAAAGTTCAGTAGTTCGTGCGCAGATCCAGACAAATCAAATGCAAATTCATTTTTTACTCAGCCCAAGTGGTTGTTGGCCCTAGAGGTCGCAGAGTTGCGTCTTCTTTTAGAGGTGTGCTATCGAACACCTTTAATTATGAATAAGCATGGATCTAGAAACATATTGGTCTTACTATTACCCGCAAGTCAGTTTTTAAAGTATTTAAGAATTCTCTCTATTATATATGTTCTAACCTTCAAAAGATCTGCATCTCTTACAACTTGAACACTCCTTCCCTTTTTAAGATTATCACTCTGCAGCGTTTTAAATTTATTATTTGTAAATGTAGGCTCTATCCTTAAGTTTTCAACACGGCAAAAGGACTCATCATACGTACAAACCACTGTAAGAGGATCATGTAAAAAAGCAACATTATCTAGTTTTTCAACATTATATCCAAAAAATTTCTCCTGTAACGGTCGCCACATTTCTATTTCCTTTCCTATTGCTTCTAAAAAAGGATGGTTGCTTTTACTCAGCTTGTTGAGGTCCTCGCTCGTGAACCAAGTTTTCAAAGTAGCATCAATCGTTACAATCTTTATTGGAACTTCCGACTTTAGAACCTCCATTGAAGCAATTGGATCTGACCTGAAATTATAGTCTGCATTATCAATCTCTCTACCATTAAAATTAACAGGTGCAAGCTGTCCACCCATTGCAGTTATTTTTCTAATACTTCCTTTAAGGTTTGGATACTTTCTCAATAAGGCAGCAATATTTGTAATAGGTCCAATTGTAATAATCTCAATATTTTCATTTTGTTTAATTAATTTTGCCATTTCATCTACAGCATTGACCCTGTCCACATCAAACAAACTTCCTCTTCCCTCTATATCAAACCAAATAAAAGAATTTCTTTCATTTTTAAGAGGTAGAGGAACATCAAGACCTGTAAAGACTGGAATATCCGCATGCCCGGCTAAGGCCAACCATTTACGAGCTATTTGAGAGCGATAAATGGACTGACGGCCAGTAGTTGTAACAGCAAGTATTTCCAACTCAGGCGAAGCCAATGCAAGAGCTAAAGCAATGAGATCGTCCACATCTGAACCAATATCTGTATCAAGAATAACTTTTTTTCTCTTCAACTCAAATCCCCCTTCATAATTTTTTGGAACATGCGAACAAGACAAAAAGAATAAAATAAAAATTCCTAAATAAAAGTTCACCATAATAAACCTCCGATAACCATTTATTATCGTATTTGTCATTTTTAAGCATGTAAAGAAACTATACAATGGTTTTAATAAAATCATAAAAAACAACAAAGTTATTCAATCGTTTCATTAATTTGGGTTTGAAAGGCTTTATTGGATAAATATACCTCGAACAATAACATCAGTGCGCATCAGCAACACTTGATGCTTTAACACGTATTTTATTTCGCATATTCATCTATTTGTGTAAGTACATCTTAATTGTTCTTCAATTTTATAGATGCGTTTGTAATTATCAACATTCACTTTATGCGGCAGTTTTAATTTTTATCTCAACTTTTTTTCCTAGTGTACTAATTATGCGGATAAGACGATCTATTGATACTTTTTGAAGGCTTCCGTTAATTATTCCAGTAATCGCTGATCTTGGCACTCCTGACAATTCAGACACTTCTTTATGAGTAAGTTCTTTCTTTTTAATGGCCTTAATGATTTCATTGGTTAGATTTGCTTTCATTTCAGCAATAAGACCTCGTTCTGCAGTTAAGCCTAGATCAACTGCCAAATCGGATACATTCTTATAGGTTTTAGATTTCATCAAAGGCTCCTTATACGTTTTTTAACAAGTTCAATTACTTTATTTGGAGTCTTCTGTGTTTTCTTTTGAAAAGCATGGACAGCATAAATCGCATCTTTCTTTTTAATCACATAAAAAACTCTATATATTCCGCTTCTATCTTTAAACCGGAGTTCAAAAGTACCTTTTCCAATGCTCGGCATCTGTTTCGATAATGGCATATTCAATATGACACCTTTATTAAGTAATGCCACAGCATCTACAAAGTCCTCAATTACTTCTTGAGGAAACTTAGACAACTCTTTTTTACAAACATCCAAAACGATTACTTTCACGAAGACAAGTGTCTCATAAATGAGACGCAGTGTCAACACGATATGCCAAACAGTAGTGTACAGTGAAAGTGCTCTGGATTATTACCGAAAATTAACTATTTTGGCGTAAAATCAAGAGGTTCAAGTTCAGAATAAATCTCTACCCGTAACCTAATGCCAAATATAAAACGATTTAACTGCTAGCATCCCATCTCTGTAGCAAGTGGACACCGTTGAAGTTTAGCAATACAAAATCTATAGTGACGTTCTCAATTCGCCTTTTGTAGCCTTCCCCCCTATGTTAGGAAAGTTGGAACCTGAGATTTTAATTTAATATAAACCTTTGAA
>JABJPQ010000213.1 GCA_018663815.1 Halobacteriovoraceae bacterium
AATTATTAAATACCGCAATTATTAAAAGCAAAGAAAAAAAAATAAACAATTCCTACGAGGAAAGACTCACAACAATTAACAATTCACCGGCGATCGAAGCCATTAATAAAAGTATTTCAATACTTGCTGAATCACAAAAAATATCCCGAGATCAGGCAGCTCTTCAAGTAATTGAAGCCATTCGAGATCTTGATGCAATCTGGACTGACTATGTTACGATGGAAGGAATTGATCGTTTAAAAGGTATGCTTCAAGGAAGCATGAACTAAATAGTTTCTTATAAAAGATTTATATTATAAAGATGATACCAGAGCCTGACGTCTAGGTGTTAACAACAAAGCCCCACTCAATTGTCGCGATTCCACTCTTAAGCATCCCCTTGGGTGGATTTGGAAACGGACCTGCCTGGTTAAAAGATTGTATTGCAGCATCATCAAGTTCCTTAACTCCGCTACTTGAATTAATATTTATTTTAACTATTTCTCCATTTTTATTTATCATTATTTTTAAGCCTGTTACCAAATTTGAATCAGTTGCAATGGATCGTCCTTGCTTAAAAATTTTATCGGCTTTATCTTGAATATTTAGTCCCCAAAACTGCTCTAATTTTTGGCGAATTCTGTGATAAAAACCATAGAATTCGTATTCTTGGGTGTTTAAACGTGTAAAGTCTCCTAAAGGCATGTCATCAAGAAAGTCGTTTGTCTGACCAAGGCCAACCCCTTTTTTCATCCCATTTTTCAAACCTTTTTTTGTCTGCATCCTTTTTGCTATTTTTTTCTTCTTTTTAATATACTTTTTTTGATTTGGCATAACGGCTAAATCAGAAAATTTTAATTTTTTAATCTTTCTTTTTTCTAGCGTTTTTCTTATCTGCATATTTTTCTGAGCAATAGCTTTACGATTTCCTTTACCCGCAGCTTGAAACTTTCCATTATTAGCACTTTTTGTTTCTCGTTCAAAAGCATTGTTTTTATTTGAATAAAATTTTGATTCTACTTTCTTTTTAGATTTTGCTTGCTCAGTTTGTACAACTTGTTTTGACTTAAGCGCTTGTTGTAAAAGCTTGATCTTAATTGCTTGAGGTTCTTTTTTTGTTGTCTCAAGTAAAGAAACGGAAGAAATGTTTATTGATTGGGCCGTTATCAACATGTGAAAAACAAAAGAAAAACTCAGAAGAATGTATAACATTTTTTTAGAATTTATTTCTTTTACTGCAACTTGCATTAATCACCGCCCATAAAGCTTATCGGTAATTTACAGTATGGCTTTAGTAAAAGTCAGAACTATTGAGCATCATAGTAATCTTCACTGTCAAGTATTGAAGTACTCGTGGCTTCTTGGTCATCTTCGGAAATCTTTTCCTCTAAGCCAGGTTCAGTACCATCAACAAATGCTTCAATAAACTTATTTGCTCCACCTTTAAAAAGATTTCCTGTTTCAACGTTTATAGCTACATTCACAATTCCACCCGGATTTAAAAAATCCACATCTCCGTATTTCTTAAGTGCTAACTTCATTACGCCCCTCCAAATTGGAAGGGCTGACTTAGAGCCAGTTTCACCAAAACCTAGGGTTTTGTTATTATCAAAGCCAGTCCACACACCGGTTACTATTTTTTGAGAAAAGCCTAAAAACCATGCATCCACAAAGTTGTTTGTGGTTCCTGTCTTACCTCCAATATGAGAGGAAATATCGCTTGTATTACGACCTGTACCTCTTTGAACAACACCGTTTAACAAATTACTCATTAGATACGCAAGACGTGGATCGTAAACTTGCTCATCATTTAAATTCACAAGGTAAGGGTTTTCTTCTATTTCTTCTTCAACTTTTTGAGGCTCGATAATAGCAATATTCTCAGTTTCCTCAGGGACTAGTGGTTCAGCTTCTTTAATTTCTTCTACCGCAACAACGCCTGGGTCCTGCTTTTCAGCATCTAGATGATAAACTTTTCCGTAGCGGTCTTTGATAGAAATAATCGACTTAAGTTTTAGTGTTTTTCCCCCATTTGGAAAAATACTATAAACCTTGACTAGGTTTAATAGGTTCATTCCAAAAGACCCTAAAGCAACACTTAAGTCATTTGGTAGGTCGACATCAAGACTTAATCGTTGCACAAAGTTATGAATTTTTTTAACACCAACTTCTTGAGCAAGCTTTATGGTAGGAATATTTCGACTTGTTTCAAGCGCTCTTCTCAAGGTCATGGTGCCTTTAAATTTACCGTCATAATTTCTCGGTTTCCAACTTAAACTCTCATCAACACCACCTAACGCTTGTGGTGAATCAAGTAATGTCGATGCGGGTGTATGATTATTTTCTAGTCCAACAGCATAAATAAGAGGTTTAAAGGCTGAACCGGGTTGTCTATTTGATTGAACAGCTCGATTAAATTGCGATTTTGAAAAATCACTTCCCCCTACCATTGCGAGAATATCTCCTGAGTGGGGAGAGATTGAGAGCAAGGCACCCTGCACCTCAGGATCCTGTTCGAGTTTTGCAACATAGAATTTTTGAAGTGAAACTTCTTTCATCAAATCTTCATTCTTCTTATATGCTTCAGTAAATGTTTTGTGCAAGTATTTACGTGAGGAAACCAACTTATCCAGAACTTCAACTAAAATAACATCACCAGGTTTAACAATACTTTCAGGCCGATTTACATAACTCCAGTAATGTCGCTCAACTTGAATTTTACGTTCATGTGCCCATTTAAAATAATTGTGAGGAATGATTAACTTTAACCCTGCATAGTTAGCATAAATAATGCGCTGATAGTTGCTCACTTTAGTAACAACTGCCTTTACGGGCTTATTAAATTTTATAAAGTTTTTAATCTCATCTGTATTTGAGTTTCCGACCACAAGAAATGATTTATTCCTAACTTTTATAGATTCTAGCAACTCTTTTTCTTGTAAGTTAAGTAACTCAAGTTCATTTTCTTGAGCAAAGAATTCCTTTTGAGTTGTGCCATCCGTTTTAAAAATAAGATAATTTGAAGCATGGCTATAGACATCATCTCTTTGTTCTTTTATAAAGTTCTCAATTTCTTCTTCACTTTCTAAGTGTTCTAGTGCCCCTCTATAACCTTGTCTTTTGTCAATTTCTTTTACACCTCTGGAAACTTCTTCCTCTGCTTTTTTTTGTAAGTCCCAATCGAGAGTTGTCACAACCTCATAACCATTCGTTATGAAGTCCTCCTTTCCAAAATGGCTAATAAGTCTTTGTCGTATCCAATCTGTGAAATAACCGGCTCTCAAAGGAACTGGTTTTCTGATTTGAATTTTTATATCTTCAACAAGAGCCGCAGCATACTCGTCTTGAGTAATTTTTTCAGTTTTTAACATTCGCCCCAAAACATATTTTTGTCTTGTTTTAGCTCTACCTGGGTTTACATATGGAGAATATCTTCCCGGAGCGACCAACAATCCGGCTACCAAAGCAACCTCTGCATTTGTCGCCTCTGTTAATTCCTTATCAAAATAGCCTCGAAACGCCGACTTAACTCCATAATATCCACCACCAAGATAGACCTGATTCAAATACAAAAATAATATTTCTTGCTTGCTCAATTTGTCTTCAATTTTTTTTGCTAAGATCAAATCTTTAATTTTTCTTGAAAATGTTCTTTCACTTGATAACAATAATGACTTTGCAACTTGTTGAGTTATTGTTGAAGCCCCTTGAACAATTCTCCCCGCTTTTATATTAATTAGCATTGCACGTGCAATTCCTGTGTAATCTATTCCTGAGTGATTATAAAAGTTATCATCTTCTGCTGATAAAAAAGCGTTAATAACTTTATGCGGAATCTCTGCAATTGTTGCTATCTCACGCTTTTCACGAGAGAGCTCCATTAACAAAGCACCGTCTTTTGAGTAAACACGACTTGGAATAGGAGGATTATAATCTGACAAAGAATTAATTTGAGGCAAATCATATGAGACGTAAATAATAATCCCTAAAACACCTAAGCCTCCCAAGAACCCTAAGGAGATAACAGCAAACAACAAGCGCACTAATACTTTCAAAATTACCTCTCAAACAAAACGATATTAGTATTATATGGATTTAGATCAATTATTAAAACTCTCTGTATTTTCTTCCTGCCATTTTGTAATTTGAGTCTTCATACTCTGCACATATTCCTTAATACTTCCAAAGTACATACTATTTATATCAGATATTGAAGTTAACTCATCCAAAGCTTCTGTAGATGACGTTTTAAGTATATTAATACTTTCTGTATTATTTAGTACAAATCCCAAGTAACGAGTTACCACTCCCCAATCATACCCGCTTAAGTTTTTAAATGTTACCTTTTCTGGTAAAAAAGAAATCATAAAAGCATTCTCGATTGAGTGTTTATCAAAATGGCTTTGATAAAATGTCGGTTGATGATAAAAATTATTTTCTTTTTGAATACTCAATGCCCGATTAAGAACATCAGCTACACGTTTATTTTCATGAATAACTAAGTTGTTATTTAAATACTCTGGTATTAACAGCCTTACCTTTAACTGCTCAACCTTCATTGTCTTAAACTCATTTGAGATAAAATCTTTTAAAAGTTCGTACCAATGCTGCGAATAGATTTTTTTCTCTTTAAGCTGCTTTAAGAGATTAAATAACTTCCACTCCACATAGCTCGCACTTTTTTCTTTTGCGTAAAGAGCTGCGAGCAAACTTCCAAACCCTTGTGAAGATATTGCTTCAATTGATATGTTTTCTTTTTCAATTTGTTTCACCAAAGAAACAAAAGCCAATGAGTGATAAAGGCTTGAGTAAAGATTAATTGCAATAGGCACCTTCTTATTGGTGATTGCCTTTACCTTTGAATTTAAACCTAGTTCGTTGTCAATTTTCTTTGTTTCAATTTCAATACTTGAATTTATAACACTGTCTATATTAACGCTATTAACATCGGTCATTGACCGTGATGAAGAACAAGATATAAAAGTAAATAATAAAAGCCAATGCATTACTCTTGATACTCTTCTTCATTAAGTGAGTCTGTTAAAACACTAATCTTTTTTTCTGCCGAAGATAAAAGATCTTTACAGTTTTTATAAAGATTTATTCCTTCCTCAAATTTTTTAATACTATCATCTAAACTAAGCTCACCTTGCTCAAGGGAGCCAACAATTTGCTCAAGTTTTTCTAATGATCCTTCAAAATTTTTCTTTGCCATAGTCTTCTTCTTTACTCAGGAGTTTTTGTCACAATCTTGACCCCAATGGGGAAAATCATTACCTATCTTTTCTTAGAATGTGTCAAAATACTACCATGTCCCATTTCCTTAGCCAATAATTTTAGCTACTTATTCAGGAGGATCTTTTTTCCCCTAATGTCTTATTGGCGCATCCATTGCTAAAATAATAAGTAGTACGGGTAAGATAGGAAGTTATTACCCTTAAAATCTCAGGAGGAGATTCTGAAAAATATTTGGGTTCCATTATCAGGCCAAATTGCTCAGCAACGAAAAGTTGAGACAATTGCCAATAATATTGCAAATGCTAATACGGCTGGCTTTAAAAAGGATCAACTTGCCTTTAAAGAGCATTTAACGGCATTAAATAAGGGAGCTGATACCATTGATCTCCCTCGAAAAGAATGGAGTCCTGAGGACTTCTATCGCTCCCAAGGTGGAGAAAATGCCTTTGTAAAAGTAGATGGTAGCTATACAAATTTTGAACAGGGCGCTTTAAAGCCAACAAATAATACCCTCGATTTTGCTCTTTTTGGAAAGGGATTTTTTGAAGTGAGTACACCTAATGGAGTTCGCTTCACCCGCCGAGGTAATTTTTCAATTAATAAAGAGGGAGAACTCGTCACGACTCAAGGGTTCAAACTCTTGTCAGCGCAAAAAGGTGATGCAAACCAAGCAACTCCCCTTAGTGAACGTACAATCAAACTTCCTGCAAATTCTAAAATATCTGTTTCTCGCGAAGGAGATATTTTTTCAAAACAAGGACCTATCGGAAAAATGTCGATCGTTGAATTCAAGGACATGCACGCCCTTAGAAAAGAAGGCCACTCACTTTTTATAAACAACGCTAATGATAATATACAAAGAGAAAAAGTTACAACGGCCGTAAATCAAGGTTTTGTAGAAGGCTCAAATGTAAATGCAATAAAAGAAATGTCTGAGCTGATTACTGCTCACAGACATTTTGAAAATATTCAAAAAGCCATCAATGCATACGATCAACTCGCGGGGAGAATTGTTAATGACATTGCTGATTTTTAATAAAGTCCAGGAGGGACGACTATGATACGAGCACTAAATACAGCTGCAACTGGTATGTCGGCCCAGGAGCAACAAGTTAATAGTATTTCAAATAATATTGCTAACGCAAATACCACTGGCTACAAAGCTCAACGAACAGAGTTTGAAGATTTATTATATGAAACAGTTGAAGAGGCTGGAGGAAGGTCTTCAGACGGTACTCAATATACAGTTGGACATCAGGTCGGTTCAGGGTCAAAGGTGTCGGCGACAAGAAGATTACATACAATGGGAAGTCCACAAATAACTAATAGGCCTTATGACCTCATGATTATGGGAGATGGCTTTTTTGGAGTGCAAGCTGGTAACCAAGTTCTTTATACTCGTGATGGATCATTTACTGTCGACGCACAAGGAGTCATGAAAACAAAGCATGGCTACCCTATAGTTCCAGCGATTACGGTACCACCAAATACAAAATCACTAAATATTTCCGAAGATGGAAAAGTTCAAGCTTTCATCTCAGGTCAAAATCAACCAGTAGAGCTAGGGCAAGTTCCTGTTTTTACTTTTGTAAATCCTGCCGGTCTTAGCGATAGGGGTGGAAACCTCGCTTCTCGTACCCCCTCATCCGGGGGAGCAACTCAGCGTATCGCTGGAGAAGAGAACGCTGGTGTTATTCAGCAAGGTAGTCTTGAGTCATCTAATGTAAGTGTTATGGCCGAGATGACAAACCTTATTAAAGCCCAACGTGCCTATGAGATGAACTCAAAAGTCATGGGAGTTGCCGATCAAATGCTTCAAACAGTTAACAATATAAGGTAATATGAAAATAATACTCTTTTTTACACTTTTAATTTTTAATCTTCAAATACAGGCTAGCTGTAAAATTACATCTTATGCACATATAATTAAAATTAATTCTGTAATGGATGGTTCAATTATTAAAAACTCGACTTGTTCACAAGAAATTAACAATCAATTTATTCAGCTTATTGAAGTTGCTGATGGAACGCTTAGCACTGTTAACTTAAAAGGCTACCTCTCCAAAATCGCTAATAGTTACGACATAGCACTTTCGCCAGCATCAATTCATGTTCAATCACTAGCATCACTCTTACAAGATTCATTTAAAAATAAACTAAATATTATTACAAATATTACAAGCTTGTATGGCAAAAGTGCTTTAACAAATAATCAATTCATCAATCCCAAATTTGAATGCCAAAGCTGTGAAACTGCAGGAAGTAAGAATGTGAAAATGACCATTGGTAAAAAAAATCAATGGCTAAGCGTTCAACTATCAAATCAAGTTACTGTCTATAAAGCCGTTAGAAGCC
>JABJPQ010000336.1 GCA_018663815.1 Halobacteriovoraceae bacterium
TTGGAGAAATACTTCAAATCGCTTGCATTAAATCCAGGATAGAGATGATTTAATTCTTTAGAGAGCTCTCTTGAAAATTGCTCGATATCAACAAAACGATCATCCGGTTTTTTTGATAATGCTTTTAAGACAATACTGTCTAAGCGAGGAGTTACAAGGTCATTATATTTTGAAGGTGCATCGACTGCGCATTTTTGTACGTTTTGTAGTGTTAAAATTGTATCCTCGACTGCAAAAAGCTTTTTGCCAGTTAAGAGTTCCCATAGAACCACAGCAAGTGAAAATTGATCATATCTGTGATCTAGTGTGCTTCCCTTAATATACTCAGGGCCTGCATAGGCAGCATTACACTTGATTGTTCCAACCTCTGTTGTTTGTTGAGAGTTAGTTTTCGCTTTGGCAATTCCAAAATCAATAATCTTAACAGTACCATCATGCGAGATCATGATATTGTTGGGCGAGATGTCTCGATGAATAATATTGGGCGTTGAACCAGAAAACCGATCAGTGTATTTATGGGTATAGTTTAAACCGGCACACGCCTCGATTGTTACGTGAAGTGCAATATCAATTGGGAATTTTAATTGATTAAAGGAGCACTTATCAGCAAATTCTTTGAGGTTCTTTCCGTCGACAAATTCCATTGCACAATAAAGCTGATTTTCACTTTCGCCGTAATCATAGATCTGAGCGATATTTGGATGGATTAATTTAAATGAGTTTTTAATTTCATCAATAAACATTGCTTTGTAGTTTGTATCTTGAGAGAAAGACTCTTTGATCATTTTGATAATAACGACCTTGTCAAGAAAACGAGCACGCCTGATCGTGGCCATCCCACCCTCAGCAATATCATCAAGTAGTAAATATTTACCAAATTCTTCAATCTTACTCATGTTCTTATCCTGTGTTTTTGGTATTTAAGGAATTAACCCATCTATCAATAAATGTTCGTTGGGTGCGATCAATTTCAATAAAGCGAATTCCAATGTTTTTTCCCGTGGTCGCTTCAACTTCTGATGTTACAAGCCCAGTAAGGTTTAAGATCTGTTGGTTTTCCATATCAACTGTTGTGAGGTCAATTTTAGAACCAATAGGACATTCTGAAGCACTTTTAATGTTAAAATAAACTCCATTGCGACTTAAAATAAACTGTTTTGCAAGCTGCATATAATTTCCAGCTTTTGCGTTAATAGTTTGTCGTAATTCTATCCGTTTACTTCTTAAGGGAAGTGGAGCGGTAGTAAAGTCAACAGATGCTTGAGGAATGTTAAGTTCTGGGGCTGTACCTGTTGTTAGTTGGTGAGATTCATACCATGAAAGACGGCCAGTTCTTTTTTCATCCTTGTGATTTATCAGTCGGTATATTTCTAAAAAATCTTCTTCTGGTTGTGAGAATAACCACCTTGGACTGGCCAGGATTTTTTGAAAAAGAGCATACTCTGCAAGCATTTTCCACTTATCTGTAGGAGTCTGTGGAGACCAGATATAGGTATCAAATTTTATTTTCCAAGACTTAGTAGTTTTAAAATACGATTGGAATCATATGGTCCAGAATAAGTCATTTTTTTTGGGAGTAATACGTACCACACTTGTGCTTGCTTCATTTTATAGATTCTCCTATCAAATCCAATGTGAGCTTAAGTTTACAACTACTTTACGGTTTTATAGCGAAAATCTATATAATTAAATAATCTTAGTAGGTTACGGGACTTTTGTGGGATCAAGATTGTACTCCTTTCGCTACTTTTTGGGGCGACAACTAAGTTAGAATGGCTTGTGGTGCTTGCTATAGCTGCTTTAGAGCTACTTTGATGTTTGTGCCACTTAGCTTAGCTCTATATATTATGCCTTAAATCGTTGGCGGCATAAAGGTGATTACTCTTTAATCACCATGTAAATTTACCTCTCTTGGCTGATTTACATCCATTTTTTGGGTAATATAGAGGAAATATAATCTATAATAGTAAGGCTTAGACATGAAGAAGTGGTTGGTGATGGTAGCTCTATTTTCCCTTAATAGTTACTCAAGTCCGATAGGAGTAGTTGAGAGGTACTTGATGCGAACATTTGCTGGGTTTAAAACAACGACAAAAGTTGTCGGTGAATCTGGACGGCTTTTACCTGAGTTTCGGTATGGAATGGCCATATTAAATAATTCAAAAATGACCAATAAATATGGGATTCATACAATAAATTTAACTGATAATATAGCTCTGTTAGACGAGATGGTCTCCGTTGTTGCACAATTTGGCCCCAAGACAGATACTTTGATTACGATTACAAAGAAGAGTAATTCCCTTTCACAATACCTACGAAGATCAGACGTTGAGGATATGCTAGCTGACGCTACTTTGCATGCTAACTATAGTATCGATGATATTGCGGATAATGTTTATAAGATTAGAATCGAACAAGTTATGAGAGGTGAGGAGAGTGCTGCACGGTTTATTTCTGATCTTCATATTAAACTTGAAAGAATAAGCAAAGAATTATTAGAGTTGTAAAGAAGCCAGAGGAATCCCTCCGGCTTGCCTAAAATAAATAATATTAATCTTCACTTCCTGTTCCAACGACAGTTGCTTCCATATAGGCTCCAATCTCAATGTCGTTAAATTTAGTTGCTAGCTTAGCAGTCTCCATTGCTTTTGCAATCTTACCTAGTCCAAGAGTTAGGGTTTTTCCATTGCTAACCTTAACGGCAGGATCAAATTTAAATTTAAACTCTAAATCTTTTGTAATTGTTTGCCCCTCATAGCTTACAGAAAAATCATCTCCACCACATAACTCAGGATCTTTATGTACTTCAAAGTGTACCTCGCTAATTACAGCTCCATCTGCCATCGCTATTGTTCCCCAGTTTTGAGTTGTAGTTGAAGAGGAAACATCAACTGTACCAAGCTTTGCCTCTTGAGACGCTCCAGCAGCCCCATCAACCGAGCTGACTACCTTTAGTTTTGTAATGCAAAATTGAAAATCACTTACGACATCAGCATATGCCAGGGGGAGAAAGAAATTTTGAATCTTTTTAAGCGATGGATTGGTAAATAAAGCGACTGTTCCATCATTGGTGTATGGAGCGCTTTGAAATGTAACATTTGCTGTTGAGCTAGTTGACGGTGAAGATTCACTAGCTTGCTCACAAGCTGTAAAAACCATACTTAACATCGTTAGTTTAATTAATAGATTTAATTGCATGCTTTTCCCCTTTGTTATTTATTCTTTTGTTCCTGTTCCAACTACTGTTGTTTCTAGGTAGTTTGAAATTTGCTCATTATTAAATTGACTCGGAATGGCGGCAGAAGCATTTTCAATTGCCTGTGCAATCACCCCTAAGCCAAGTGTAAAAGTATCCCCATTACTAACCGTAACGGCGGGATCAAATTTAAACTTAAATTCTAAATCTTTGGTTATTGTTTGAGAGTTATAACTTACAGAATAATTTTCTCCCGAGCAACTCTCGGCATCTGTATGCACTTCAAAGTGGATTTCACTTACTTGGCTTCCGTCTGCTAGTTCAATTTGTCCCCATTCTTGAGATACTGTTGCGGTTGAAACATCTACCAGCCCTAATCTTGCTTCTTGTGAGGAGCTGGGTTGACCATCAGCACTTGTTACAACTTTCAATTGGGTGATACAAAACTTAAAATCATTAATGGTTGCAGCATAAGCTGATGGAAATAAAAATAAATTTTGTATTTTTTTAACCGCAGGATTCATAAATAGAGCTGTTGATCCATCATTAGTATAGGGACTACTTTGAATCGTTACCGTTACAGGGTTTCCGCCAGTTGTTCCAGTTCCTTCATCCGTTGGAGCACAGCTAACGATAAATAAACTAAAACAAAATAGTTTGATAAAAGTGAATTTAACTGTTTTAAAACTACTCACTCTCTTCTCCTTTAGTTAGTGGAAACAATGCTAATTCAATTGAATAGACTTGCTCACTTTTATTTTGATGATTTTGTAAGTTTTGAATTTTTTCAAAAGCATCTTTTAATATTTCTTTTGCCTCTGAAAAACGACCTTGGTCCAGAGAAACACAATGGCCAAGTAATTGCCTCTCGTGAGATTTTGAGTGAACCGTTGAATCCCCAGCAAGTTGCAGAAAATTTCTATGAAACTGAACTAAGGCATTACTATGAATTTGATCGACACAGCTAATTTGGAAATTTGGCCTTTCATATTTATTTTCTTGATTTTTAATAAGTAGATTTGCCCCAAGTAAAAAGTCGAGTGATTTTTTAACTTCAGTAAGACTAACCGGGTGTTTGATCTTTGTTTGAATCCACTTGGGATCATCACAAAAGTCATCGAGTGCTGACATTTCTCTAATGGTAATGTTTAACCAGTTTGACATATAACTATGAAGTGAAACATCAGCAATATTATGTTCTCTATATTTTTTAAATTGCTTCATTCTTTCAAGGTACTTGGCTTTAGATTGATCATCTTTAGAATTATTGAAATGAACAAGTGTTTCAAAAAAAGTATGCTCACTTGCTGTAAGCTTAAGTGCGATTGCAAAAGAGTTTATAAGGCCATTACTCAATTCTCTTTTGCCTTTTATTATCATTGATAAGTAGCTTGCTGAGACATCAAGTTTTTTGGCAAAGGACTTAAGTGTAAAACCTTTATCGTTTAACTTATAATATGCTATCGTGTCTAATATGTAAGACTTGTAGTCATTGTAAGTAAATATTATTGGTCTATTATCTTTCACATATTCCCCTTGAGGTAATTTTATCACTCATTACTCATTGTGTCAACTGGTAATTAACAATACGTGTGATTTTGAATTGGAAACTAGAAATAATACTGAGTAAAAACAATGCCTTGGAGAAGTATAAGTTAACAAAAATAGTTTTTAATCGTGAATCGTTGTTGCGCACTGCTGAGTAGCCAACCCTTCTTTTATATATAAAAAGGGAGTACACTAATTATATGGTGACTTTTATAACTCTAATAACAATAATTCACGCAACTCTTTTTGCATTTGATGATTATATTTTAAACAAGAGAAGAGACCTGAGTCGAAGAGAGATTAATGGAGCACTTATTGATGGTTTGCTCTTTCTCAGTATTGTTGCTTTGACATTGTTTACAACATTTTCATCCTTGATGGGAAATGTGTATATTGCTCTTTCTGTTCTTTCTTGCTTGTCTATCATTAAAAATGAGTTATTTTATGAAAACATTCCTAGGGATGAAAGGCTTGTGCATGCAGGATTGTATGTTGTTCATCCTTTGATTTTGTATGCATTTTATAGATCTTGGGAAATGAGCTTTTTTACAATAAATATGACCTATTGGATGCTGCAATTATGTTATTTAATTTTGGGTGTAAAGGCGATTTCATATCATGTGATATATTGGAATTATATGCATGAAACACAAGAAGATAAA
>JABJPQ010000137.1 GCA_018663815.1 Halobacteriovoraceae bacterium
ACCAGGAGGTGTTCCAACGGCCATAAAAACAGCTTTCGCGTCTGCTACAGATTCAAAGTTTGTAGAAAATAAAACTCTATTTTCTGCAATATTTCTTTTCATCATTGTTTCTAAGCCAGGTTCATAAATGGGACTAACTCCGTCTTTCATCATTTGAACTTTTTTATCGTCTATATCAATGCAGGTGACCTTATTTCCCATCTCTGCAAAACAAACTCCAGAGACAAGACCAACATAGCCTGTTCCAACAATCGAAACTTTCATTCTTATTCTCCATATATAAATTTTAAGTAATTAAACATCCAAATTCTAACACAAATTATTTTATTTGAAACCCAATTTGAATCCACTTCAGGTTTACCAAATCCTTCATTTACAGGTTTACTTTTCCTTTCTCCCTCGCAATAATGTTATGCACAAACACGATAAGGAAAATAATGAAACCTTTTATTCATGAAACTGCAATTGTTGAAGACGGTGTCCACTTAGCTGAGAATGTTAAAATTTGGCATAGTTGCCATATCCGTAGTGGCTGCTCCCTAGATGATGGAGTGAGTATTGGAAAAGGAAGCTATATAGATGAGGGCGTTCATATTGGTAAGGGTTCTCGTATCCAAAACGGTGTTAATGTTTTTAGTGGCGTTGTACTAGAAGATTGGTGCTTTGTAGGCCCGGCCGTCGTTTTCACCAATGATCAATTTCCCCGTGTTGGTAATAAGTCATGGCAAGTCATGAAGACTTTTGTCAGAACGGGGGCTTCTATTGGTGCAGGAGCCGTTGTTAGATGTGGTATTGAACTGGGAGCTTTTTCAATGATCGGAGCTGGAGCGATTGTCACAAAGAATGTTGCTCCATTTAGTTTGGTGTTAGGTCTTCCGGCCCAAGAAACAAATAAAATCTGTGCTTGTGGTCAGACTGTACTAGATAAAGATGCCACCCCAGCAGAGTTTATTCGAGCATGTTGTCGAGAACGAATGGCCACCGAAACTTTAGAAACAGCAATATCAATAGTCGAGATACTTAAAAAGTAAAATGACGACCTATCGCAGGCACAATTTCGCCGTTACTAGGAGCAAAGAAAAAGTAGGAAGATTTTCTTTGGTTATGTTTTTTAATATAAGGCATTAGTTGTTGATCATTTTCCATTGCAAAATAATAACCAGCACCAAATATACCACCACCAAATAACATCGTCATAGCGCTATCGTTACCTAAAAGCCCCTTGATAAAAATGATCGCTCCTAGCCCGGCCCCTACAACTTCAAGTGCATATTCTTTCTTTAAATTGGTTAACCTCTTTTTTTCTTTTTTTGTTCTACCCAATTCGTCATAAATTTGGAGACGGCTCGTCAACTTACCATTTTGTTTAAGAATTTTTAAACCACCAACTTCTTTAGGTTCAATTCTTTTATTCTTATTAAAATCGCTTGCACAAGACATAGTAAAACCAATAATAAGTAAAGCCATTAATTTATTCATCAATTATCCTTTCGTTAAGATTATCGGCCATAGGTATTTGGTGCAATTAATTTAATAATTTACTGACATTCTTCTGTTTGCTGTCGTATCATTATTAAAAAGGAATGGATTCCAATGCAAAATAGTCAGAATAAAAAATCTCTTTATGAATTAATATTTACGATCGCATTACCAGTATTACTTTTAAATAAATTAAGTACACGCTTTGGTGATAACGGTCCTGTTATTGCGTTGGTCGTAGCGCTGAGTTTTCCAGTCGGTTATTTTTTCTGGGATTATTTAAAAACAAAACATGTGAGCTTTATATCTATTTTAGGGTTTTGCAATATCCTTCTCACTGGTGGGTTTGCTCTCTTTCAACTTAACAGTACTTGGTTTGCAGTTAAAGAGATGTCTATTCCCCTGCTTATTGGGCTTGGTATTCTTTATACCGCATTCACTCAAAAGCCATTGGTCAAAACCTTTTTAAGCAATGATACCATTATAAATACACAGCTTATTTCTGAAAAATTAAAAGAGTTTAATACTGAAAATGAGTATTTTCAAAGTTTAAAAACATTAACGATTTTCTTTTCACTCACATTTTTTGTAAGCAGTGCCCTTAATTATATTCTTTCTGTTAATATTGTGACTGAGATCCCAATCGATATTCCAGAATTAGAAAGAATGCAAATAAGAAATGAACAAATTGCTGATATGACTTGGAAGAGTTATTTTATTATTCTTGCTCCAAGTTTAATTATGATCTCGCTACTTTTATGGCGTGCTAATAGCATCTTAAAAAGACTAACTCAATTGAGTTTAGAAGATGTTATTCACGCTCCACATGATACAAAGGTAGAAGAAGTTAAGTCATGATCTTTTTTTGTGAGTTATTTAAAAGCGCTAATTGACTAAAAGAATATAAAAAGAAAATAAGATGTGAGTTTATAACGTCAAATAGTAGTTCAACTTGCCCACCAACTGTAAAACCAACAATATAACTGGCGATGACCCAAGAAAAATCTGTCTTTAACTTTATCATTTCCCAAAACCAAAAAGCCAAGAACAAAATAAAGGCGATTAAGCCTGGAATTCCATAATTAGCAGCATGCTCTAAAAAAATATTATGGGAGTGACTAGCATAATTTTTTGCCCAAATATCATATTTAATTTTTAGTGCTTTTACATTATAAGAGAACTGGTCTGCACCTAAACCAAAAAACGGTTTCTCTTGAATCGTTTTATAGGCCGTATAAAATTGACTTAGACGAATTTTATTAGATCCATCGTTAATATTAAGATATCTATTGGTGGATTTTTGATTAATGCTATAAACCCCGATTGAGATAACAGCAGCAATACCAACTCCAAGTAATGACTTTCCAACTAAGGGTTTATATTTTAAAAGTAAAAAGCTTCCCCCAACTGTTAGTACCAGTAAAGCACCTCGGGTTTCACTAAAAACAACTGCCAAAATATTGAATACTAAAAAAGTTAGCAACCACTTTTTAGAAATATAATCTTTAAGTTTATCGTAATTAAACCAAGCTCCAAAACCAAGTACTAAAAGAAGTGCAGATGAATAGCCGTAGCGCATATAATTCGTAAACCCACCGGCACGTGTATGATATTTCCCCGGGACGGAAACCCATTTAACGGGATCGAAAGAGAACTTAGACCTAGCAATACCAACAAAGAACCCGACGATAATGGCGAACAATAAAAGATTAAGTAATGTTTTTATTTGTTTTTTTGTGGCGAAATTTAAAAAGTACTTAAGTGCAATAATGCTATAAATTCCAAAAAAGTAATACTTAAGCTCTTGAAAAGACTTATTAGGTTTTATCAGTGTTTCTAAATTATAAAATGTGGATATTAAGCCCCAGCCAACCAAAGCCACCAGGGCCCAAGAACTTTTGCTTAAAGAAAACCGACTTCCTGCTATCATTAATAGAACCGTAGGTACAAAAATGAGAATATGATACCCGGCCACAAGAGTTGGGCTTGCAGTAAGCCCTAAAAATAAACATATTAGTCCTGTATAAATAAATTTAAAATTTTTCAAGGATATATTTGCATCTGTATTAATAGGCATTTTTATTTATGAATCCCTTCCAAAAAGTTAAAAAAATAATTGATATATCAAGTGCAAATGACCAATTCTTTATATACCAAATGTCACACTCAATTCTTTTTTCAATTGAAGT
>JABJPQ010000160.1 GCA_018663815.1 Halobacteriovoraceae bacterium
ATGTAAAAAATATTGTTGATAATACAACCGCAAGAATGAAAAGAATTTCTGAAAGTGGTAAAACTAAGGTTGATCAAGGAATTGTCGTGGCTAAAGAATGTGAAGTAACTTTAGATCAAATACTCCAAAATTCAGGTAAACTTGATTCGATTATTTATGAAATTAAAAATGCATCTGAAGAGCAGGCCATAGGAATTAAGGAAATTAACGAGGCGATGCAACAGCTAGATCTTATCACAAATCAAAATGCACAAGTGGCCATGGATGCTTCAAAAACGGCAGGAGAACTGGATAACAAAGCAAAAAACTTATCGAAGGCCATCTCTCAATTGATGAATACTGTTAATGGAAATGAGAAAGCCTCTTAGATAAAAATAGTCATGCCCATTGTGAGCTCATTTAAGAGATAATAATTGGAGTATAATCCGATAAGAATGGCTTTGTTTAGGGCATACTGTGCGCCAATAAATCCATCATATTTAAATTTTTCACTACTAAATACTTCGTCTTGATATTGCTCTCTAAAACTTTCTTCTTCACGTAGTCCATAAGAGAAAATCCATTTTTTATAGAATAAAGAAGTATTAAAAATTTTGATATATGTTGGAGCAAACACATTGTCTTGGTACGTTGTTTTTAGTGTGAGGTGATCAATAGCTAAGTTTCCAAACTTCAAACCTAAAATAAGAGATTCAACCTTAACATCAATATCAGTAAGATTTGTTAAAGAAGTATCAAAGTACGTAAGAGTACTCTGGCCATACTGGTCAACGATGTCGATCATTTGACCTCTTCTATCTTCATAAAAAACATCATCATAGACAGCATAGCCAATGCTAAATACCTTATTGAGACTGAGGGTTGCCCCAGCACCTGTATAATCTGCCTCTTTAGCGCCATTTCTTTTATAAATAATTCCAAAGTCTAATTGGAGCCCAGTTCTTTTTTTCTTTCCAAAAATATTAAAGGCCATGGCAAATGAGAGATTGTCAGGTGAGTGAACATCCTTGGATACTTTTCTTTGTCTGAAAGAGTTGTTTGATTCAAGTGCATAATGTGAAAAAAATGTTTCTTCTGCAGGACTTTTACTTATTGCTGCTCCAATTCTTCCGGAGCCGGATACAATACCTATACGGGCAACATTTTTGTAGAGTATTGATTCTAGTCCAAATCCTTTTTCCATTGACAGCGAGGAAGGGTTGTTTAGAGCTGCAGTTGTACTACTTGGAAATGAGGCAGAGCTAGAACGAGTTAGTGCACGACCAGAACTATTACAGTATTCTAAGTCAAGTATTTCACATATTGTTTTTTGACTATGACTCTCATGACACAAAAATACGCTTAAAACTATGAATATCAATTTAGGGGTATTGGATATCATCACAACTATTTTAGTATAAAAATGAATAAATATATACTGAGCAAGAGCTGATTACTAAAGTAATGATGCTAGCAGCTTTTGTATTTTTTCAAAATTAAAGGGTTTTTCAATTACTCCTGATGAGTGTTCCGTGAGAAAGACCTCGTCAGCATCGCTGAGTGACCCAACACCACCAGAGCAAATAACAAATTTTGGCATTACGGTTAGTGTTTCTTTGCTTTGCTTGATAAGCTCCAACCCACCCATTTTTGGCATTTGAAAGTCGGTTATAACAAGGTCATATTCCTTTTGATTTAACTTTTTCAAAGCCTCAACACCATTTTCAGCCTCATCTATTGTAAGTCCTAGGTCTGATAATTCAAATTCTAGAATTTCTCTTAGGTCTTCTTCATCATCTACAATTAAAATATTACCTGAAAGGGAAGCTACTGTAGTTGTTTCAAGCGGCTTCTTATCTTTATCTTCGTGCATTTTTGTTTCCTCTGATGGAATTGTTACAGTAAAGGTTGTTCCTATACCAAGCTTAGATTTTACTGTTATTTTACCATTCATTTGCTGAGTTAAGGAGTTTGTAATTCCAAGCCCCATCCCAGTACCAACACCAACACCTTTAGTGGTGAAGAAGGGCGCAAATATTTTTTTGATGTTTTGTGATGAAATACCTGTTCCAGTATCCGTGATATTAATTTGTATCATCCCATTAATTTTTAATGTACTGATAAGAATTTCTTTTTTACTTTTATCATTCATAGCATCTTTAGCATTGGAGATGAGATTCATGAGGACTTGTTGTAATTGTCCCTCACTTGCGCGGATAAAAATATCTTCTTGGCATAGATCTAAATTGATACTTACAGCTTGTTTTTCGTAGATGATCTTAATTAGCTCTACTGTTTCTATTATTTTGCTAGTGACATTTATGGTACAGAGTTCAACTTCGTTGTTGCGGGCAAAAATTCTTAAGCCATTAACAATACTTGAAATTCGTTTACTTGCAGCTTGGTATTTTAGAAAAAAACTATCGAGTTCAGTGGTTAGTAGGCTCATTTGTGTAAGCTTTTTGTAGATCATATTGATATTTCCATCGGCAATTGCTAAGGGATTATTAATTTCATGACCTACCCCGGCCGCAAGCTCCCCAATTGAGGCTAGTTTTGCACTATGAAGTGATATCTCTTTTGATTTTTGAACTTCAGCTTCATACTTAAATAAGGAAACGATATCGGCCGTTGCAATGAAAAGGGGAGAGAGGCTCTCAATTAAATCCTGTGTGTAATGCTTTGCATTTGCAACTGCTATGATAGAGGTCATTTTATCATCAATAATGATTGGTATTCCAGCAAAAGTATCTAATGGAGGATGGACTTTAGGAGTTTCATTTGAAGATTTTTCATTACTGAAATCATGCGTGATTTTTATTTCTTTTGTTCTAACGACTTCTCCAAAAATATTGTTTAGAATACTGAACTCAAATGCATCCTCTCTTGGATGTTGATACAAGCTTTTCGTTTGTTTATCCCAAGTTAAATCAATGAGAGAGTATGGCTTAATAGAAGGATTGTTATCTTCATCGTGTAAGATATCGCCAATAAGGCCAAAGGAACTATTGGTGTAGAGAAGAAAATTTTCTAAAATTAAATCAAATAATTTTTGTGGCTCAGTCTTGTACTTAAAGAAATCTTTTCTTATTTTATTAGCAGTATTTTCAATTTCATTTTTTTTAGCAATTTGTTGCTCAAGTTCTACTCTATTAGTAATGTCTTGGCAGGTACCAAAAACTTCACATACATTTCCTTTGGCATCAAGTTTCGCTTTTGCTGTTCCTTCTATCCAAATATTATTTATAGGATGCATAACCTTAGTGACCAACTGGATTGATTCTCCCGTGTCAATACAGTGGTTAAAAGATTTATCCCATGAGCTCCTATATTCAGGATCAATAGACAAAAGATGTTGTTCAAAGCTTGGCGCGCCATTTTGAGCACTATGACGAAAAATCTTAAACATTTGATCTGACCAAAAGACCTCTTGCGTTTTTGGGTTGTATGACCAACTACCTATTTTAGCTATTTTTTGTGCCAGTATTAATCGTTGTTCTGATTGTTGTAATTTGGCTAAATCGATATTTTTTCCTGTTATAATTTCAGAGATAAACTTGTTAATTGATGTGCCTAGAATGGCAATTTCAGACTCTTGTTTTTCATTGTCCCAAAGTGATTTATCAAGTGGTGTTAATTTATCAAGTTGCATTTGGGTTAAGTGAAGGGTGATGGTATTTAACTTTCTTCCGATAGTTTGGTAAAAAATTAATAAAATGAAAAATGAAATAAGTAGTGTTTTAATACCTTGACTAAAAAAATACACACCCAATCTTTTGGCCGGAGCAAGGTAAGCATCTTTGTTTGAAATAAATAATTGTAATTCTCCTATTTGTTGTGAGGAGTTTTTTGTTTTTCGTATCAGAGGGTAATTCATTTGCTTGAGAAAGCGATCTTTTTCAGTTTCCTGCAAGGTTTTTGCAAACACTTTTTTTTCAGCCTCAAGGATGATGATCTTTTTAACAAAGGGTATTTTTTCCAGTCCATTGAGAATACTTTTAATTTGAACGTGATCGTATCTCCAAAGGGCCAATGTAATAGTAGGGATAGAACTAGATTCAATAGAGCTTATTGATTTGTTAATTTTGTTGAGCTCTTGCTTATGATCGATATAAAGATTAATAAGCGTGAGTATTGTTGTGATCATAGTACTTATGAGGAGGATTTTTATTAAAATCCTTCGACCAAGTGAATTTTTATGAAGAAATGTAAATCTCATATTTGTCATATCGGTTAAGGTGTGTGCTGTGATTAGCTGATCTTTAACAGGATTATTTATCTATCGTAATACCTAACTCTTTTTCTTTTTGATAGATTTTTGACTTATTTACTAAGAGAAACTGATTGAACTTTTCTAATAATGAGTGTTGTTTAGTTGATGCTAGATGGTAATTATCTTTGCTGTGAGGGAGACTTTGGTTAAACTTAAGTGCATTTGGACGCTGGAGCTTATTTTTAAGGTAGTGATAGCCAACAGCGATGTTAATATAAGCTGCGTCCGATCGATCATTAATGGCCTGTTTAAGAATGCCGTCAATACCATGGCTTTCCTGTAAGGTTAATTGCTTTTTTTCAATGAGTTCTTGAAACTCTTTGGCCGGTGTGAAGCCAGCAAAAATGCTCATGGTTTTGATTTGTTTAA
>JABJPQ010000034.1 GCA_018663815.1 Halobacteriovoraceae bacterium
CCCTAGTTGATCTAATTTTTTTTGCTTAAATTTATCTTTTTTAGCAATACATTTTTTATAATTCTTGTGACAAGATTTGGTATTATTCCAAAACTTTGTGTTCTTAATACATTTTTCTTTTATGCTTATACATCTATTTGTTTCAAAATTTGCCTCTCGCTTCACTTTTTTAATTTTTTTTGCATGATTTCTATGTTGATAAAAAAGTGAATTTGCAATTAGTGCATTTTTAATATTTTTTCGTAAAAAATCCTTTTGTTTAACAAGGGACTCTTTTGGCTTCAGCTTTTGGTCATCATTAATAATAGCTTCCCCCAACTGAGGGTTGTACTCAACATTTGTGGTTTTAAAAGCACCTTTTGCACACTCCAAGAGCTTAGCTGACGGAGCACTCTCTAAATCATTGTATAACCCGCTATAATTTTTCTTTTGATTTAATACTCGTTTAATTGCTTGATAGTTTAATTTTTTTTGAAATTGTCTTCCCATAGCATCTAAGGTGTACTTCTCGACTGATTTTAACATACTCCCAAGTTCAGTCAGTTCATACTCCGACTTAACATTTCTAATGCAAATACCATAGATGTCGGACGTAGCTGCAACAGATGAATTCAGCTTGTCATTTTCAAATTTTGGATAAAAAGCACAATAAGGCGGAGTTTTTGCTACACTTTTAACCTGAGCATAAACTTGAGCCATTAAGGTAGATGTAAATAGAAAACAAATGAGTATTCTCACATTAATCTTATCGGAGATAAAAATCTCCGATGTAAAAATTCCTTACAATCAAACTCAAAGTTCCTATTATTTCCTGCTCATACAGATACCTAAGTTATACAGTCAAACGATAACTCCTTGCCATTATCATGTTGATTTGAAAATATTAACTTAATAATTATAAAGGAGATTAAATGTCGACTCGATCTATCAGATATGGGCTATTAAGTTTTTTGGCCATTACTTTTTTTTCTTGTATTGTTCCAAATGATATTACAGTAGATAAGAAAAATGATGTCGATCCATCATCACCTCCTCCCACAGTAGATCAAATTAAACTTGAACATTCTTTTATAGGAACATGGATAGGAAACTGTACGGCCATTGCTCAGGACACTAAAGCTACAAACTCTCCAGCAGCGGTTGCTTTCTATATGAAATTTGAAAATTTTACAGGTCGTTTTCCACAAGATAGTGAAGCTGAAATTGGTCTTTACTCAGCAGATGATAACCTCTGTACGGGAACACGAGCCTACACGTTACTTGCAAATTTTAATTTGCATAAAAGGGCAGGCTCGACTGATGTATGGGTTGGTACGGGTGAGAAGCTTAATTTTGTTCTCAACTCACTGGAACTCGCACCAAATACTGCTCTTTTTACAAATAATTTTAATAACTCGCTTGAATGTGGATTTGATAATTGGCAGACAGACACTTACAAAGATATAACTGGCTTAACTTGTGGTCAAACAAATAATGCAATCTTTGAAATGCCTCGACTTAATCAAGTTGTTTATTATCTTGCTTCACTAGCAACTGTTGATGTAGACGGTGTTAATGAATATAGAGCGCACCTTGCCTGGTGTCCAATAGGTCTTTGCAACACTGAAGAAACCAGACCGGCTGACGTTGACCCATACTCTCTGTTTTACTTAACAAAGCAAAACTAATCTTTTGCTAATGGAATATAAAGCTTGTCTCCATTAATAAAAGAACTTTTAAATAACATACTCAAAGCCGTTAAGGTATAAGATCGAATTGAAAAATCATCAATCATTGACTTGGTAAGCTCAATTACAAGGTTGTTATTTTCTTTATTCATACTTCCTTCCATTTTCCAAGGCAGCTTACCTGGAGTATGAGCTTTAGCATCGATTCTAAACTTTCCCCCATATTGAATAAATCTGAACTCGCTCATTCCTGAGACCAATAAGGTCATGCCTCCTGTTTGATTTTGTATCTCACGTAAATCCAGTGGAAACTCTTCAAGATAAACATAAGAATCACTTATAAATGAATCAAGAAAATTCGCCTCTTTCTTATTAAATCTATAAAGACTAAATCGTAACCCTTGAATTGTTGTATAAACATTTTTTAAAATTTCGACTCGTATTGATTTTAAATTTGCCGATATCCCTTCGTATTGATCATAATAGAGGCTCGACAATTCAAAGTGTGGCAAATTAATTTTTTTAAAAAAACTTTCCTGCATTGGCAAAGTAAGGCTTTCATTTGAAGAGTTAAATTTAAACTCTCCATTTTGAAAATAACCACTTACCCTTTTATCTTTAATTTTATAACGATTTTCACCATCTTGAATATTAATACTACCAATATCAAGTGAGAGATTTTTCTCTGAAATTCGCCCAGAGACTTCTCGCAATGAAAATGATTCTCTTTCATAGCTTTGAGCATCTACTAATGTGCTTACAAAAATAATCAACCATATCATCTTAGTCATTTTCATATATTACCTACAGTTTCACTTTTAAAAAGATTGTTTTTCCTTTAACTCGAACATTTTGTATATTTGAGCTCTTAATCACACTTAATAAAATCGATTTAATATCAAACCAAAATATTTTAAACTTACTCATTTTTAGTTCAACTTCTTGGCTTTCTTCATTATAGTCAACTCGCCCTGTTGACTTAAATTTAAATTTTATAAAATACTTGAAATAAAACTTTAAATTATAATTTGAATCAGAAACATTAAAATTAAAATTCTTCAAATACTTTGCTGTTACTTTTTTACGCCCTATTTTTAATTTTTTAAGCCCAAGCGCTTTGGAAACTGTTTTCTGATTTGCTTTAGCAATCTGCACCTTTTGAAAAGAAAGGCTAGCATTATTAAGACAATCCTTTAAAAGTGAGTTCTCAGTATTTTGAGCTCGATCACAACGAACCTTCACCCCCTTAAAAACTTGCAGTCCATCTTGTATTTTCAAAAACAAATAAGGAATCTGTATATCAAGTTTTTCATTATCCAGTACCAACGCTTCAAACGAGCCTCTAGCATAATCTATTCCATGGAAAAAAGAATCTTTTGAAATTTTAAAGGAAAGATCGTAATCATCGTTAACCAAAGAAAATGAATCCATATAAGATTTTTTCACATTAACTGTGACTGGAAATTGTTTCGTATGATAGGTAAATTGATCGGTTTTGATATCCAACATATCACCATTGATCAATCCATAGGGGTTTTCATAAATAATTTTAGTATTTGTCATCGCAAAATTGAGCTTGCCAAAAACACTTGCACTAAAAACACACATGAGAACAATAAATAAGTATTTACTACGTTTCATAGACTTCTCTCGCCAGGTTGTTATGTAATACTAATCGGCTATGAAAATGACAAATACGAATTTGTTGGAAGAATCAGTTCAACAGGAAATTAATTCCTATGAAACCTGCATGAGTTTCTTAATCTCAGTTTTAAAATCAGGTAAAAGCTGTTTTAAATTACCCTTATTATAAATACTGTCAATATAAGCTAGAATCATATCTATCTTTTGAAGATTAAATGACATTTTAAAAAGACTAATTGAGAAACAATGACATAAAAGAAAAATACCACTTAATAAATCGAGTTCTGTGGCAAAAGATTTTAAAGGATACGATTCCTCTCCTCTTGCTCCATGATGCCTCTTAATTATATTAATCACATCTGAGTCTACAGAAGAAGAACTCTCTAAAAGTTTAATAACACGATCAACGTGTTGAAAAATATCTGATTGTATTTCAGCCTCTAGCTGAGCAATTTTAGATTTTGGAAGTGCCTCAAAAAGAGCATTTTTTTCATTTTGATAACCAAGGTCATGAGTAATTGATGCAAGCATTAATTTATCTATATGTTGATGCTTGAACCATTTTTGTTTGCTTGAAATTTCAGCACATAGCAAACACGTAAAGAAACTATGTGCGTGTAAAAAAGACCCCTCTAATTCATCAAATCGCCCCAAAAGATCTTTAAGCTTACCTGTTGCGGAGTCCTTCACAGATGTAAGTGAAGTCTCAACTGTTCTAATTGTTTTATCAGAAATTCCGCATGATTTGGCCATATCATGAATCAGTTCCAAATGATTAATACTTTCAACCGTAAACGGTGACGTTACCTCATTTTCTAAGTCGTCTTCTCCATATAGAAAATTTCCAAAATGATAAAAATCCTCTCGCTCAACCCATAAATACTTTGATTTTTTATAAAACCGTTCCTTAGTTTCGAGATCGAACAAATCATCACTTTTAACGCATTTAAGATATTTTTCTTCATTAATCTTTAAATAAAGATCACAAGGCGTAATTTTCCCAACATCGATACTTTCTAAATCAATACTAAAAAAATTGCCACTAAAAGATTTTGAGTTTTTCAAATCCATTGCAACGCCACTTAAAGAAGTTATTACTCTAGATTTAGATATATAGACCTCAGCTGGGTAATCTTCAAAGTCATTTAAAACATCATTAATGACAACGAGAATATTTTGATGGTCATCGTTTATTTTTTCCTGAAAATAATCCAAAGAATGGTCTATTAAAAAGATGGAATCTGTTACGTCAAAATCAATTTTGTTTACATCATCATAGATAATATGATTGGCATCATCAATAAACCTTGTAATAACTGTTCGCACCCTAGCCAGTATATCAATATCATTAATCGCATAATAAAAATTCATAAATTCATTTCCTAGAAATATTAGGATTACTTTAACATATCTTTTTAGCTAACAATAGTAATACTATTTCAAACTTATTTATACGAGTGTTATTGTCGGCTAAATGTAAGCTCTTTATTACCTATACAAAACTAGTTTAGTTTAGTTTAATAAAATATGAGTTTGAATATACGAAGAGGAATTTGTACATGCCTAAAATAAAAGATATTGGTAATGAGCAATTGGCCGTGTATCAGTCTGCATATAATTATCTTGTTGCAAATTCTCCCAATGATAAATCCGCTCAGTATAAAGCCGAAGCAATAAAAAAAGCTTTATTGGATAGGAGTATTTTAGGTATCTCAAAGAAGACAAAGCAACCTTTTAAAATTATCATTTATCTTAAAAGTATCTTTAACAAAAGAACTAAGGGTTAATTTTGGCAAGTTTAGAAAGAAGATTAGGGTTATCTGCAATAATAGTCATAAGTCTCAGCTCTATGATAGGCTCAGGGATTTTTGTTTTGCCTGGTATTGGTTTTTCCATCACAGGCCCATCATTATTTTTAGCTTTTATTTTATCAGCTATTTGTATTTTACCGGCCGCTATAAGCAAAGCTGAATTAGCAACGGCAATGCCTACTAGTGGCGGAACTTATATTTATATCGAAAGAACCTTTGGTCCACTTATCGGAACTGTTGGCGGACTTGGTTTATTTTTGTCTATCTTACTCAAAGCTGCTTTTTCTTTAGTTGGAATTGGAGCTTACTTTAGTGTCTTTTCAAATTTTCCCTTAATGCCAACCATGCTTACATTTTTATTTTGTATTATTTTGCTTAATATTTTTGGAGTCGGCAAAGTTTCTAAAATTCTAACTGTTGTACTTATAATAACTATTATAGGTCTCGGTTTATTAGCTATTTTTTCAATACCAAGCTGGAATATAACAAATCTTAGCCCACTTATGACTAATGGTTTAGATGGATTAATGAGTGCAACGGCCTTGGTTTTTGTATCATTTGCAGGTGTCACAAAGATTGCAGCAATTGCTGAAGAAGTTAAATCACCTGAAAAAAATCTTCCTAAAGCAATTCTCTTCTCACTTTTTTTAGTGACACTTATTTATTGTTGTATCAGCCTCATTTTAGCCGGAGTCTTCTCTAACGCACAAATTGCGGGAGAAATAAAACCTATTTACAAATTGGCGTTTGAAATTGGTGGATCCGTTGCTGGAACTGTTTTTGCTGTAATCGCAACACTAACACTTGTTAACACAGCAAATGCGGGAATCTTAGCAGGATCAAGATTTCCTTTTGCAATGGCCAGAGATAACTTACTCCCAAAATTTCTCGGTAATCTTCACAGTACTTTCATCACACCCATCGTAAGTATACTTTTATCCGGTATTATTATTGTCGCAATTCTAACGACTATGGATGTTGCAAAAATAGCAAAGCTTGCATCAGCATTTATGATCTTAAGTTATATCAGTGATAATCTAGCCGTTA
>JABJPQ010000033.1 GCA_018663815.1 Halobacteriovoraceae bacterium
CCTCAGAGAATATCAAAAAACAGATAACCCTGCTGAAGAGCAAGTCTTTATAGAAAAAATACTCAAGCAAATGGTTGTTGATGCAGAATGCATTCCCCTGTACTACATTGCAAGTCCATTTTTCTATAATAAAAAAATTCTAAATATTGATGACGTAAATATTGATGAAATTCCACAATTTTGGAAGATGTATGTTCAGTGATAAAAGCCTCAACGAAACATTTATAAAAAAAATATTAAATGAAATTAAAATAGTTGCAGATAATAATCAAGTCTCTTTCTCCTTATATAAGCATGAGCTTACATCCTATCGCTTACCTTTTTGTTTTAGATTAAGCATAAAGCTGAATGGGTACAACTTATCCTCTTGGGGAAGTGGTGTCACGGAGGATGAGGCTAGCTATAAGGCTTTAGCTGAGCTAATAGAAAGAATAATTGTTCGAAACAGTTCACCTTATACTTTCAAAAAATACAAAGTATTTGCAAAAAATGAAAGTATCGCTCAAATAAGAAAAAATCATCCTGAAGCTGAGAACTGGATTGGGACTACGACATCTGGATCGGCAATTCACAAAAATGAAAAAAATGCAAAAGAAGCAGCACTTAATGAACTTATTGAAAGACATATAATACTAAAAGCATTAGCTGAAGAAATCCCACCGCAAGAAGTTATAGCACCCATGCTTACTAAAAATTATAAACTACCTCAAAAAGTAAATTACTTCGCATGGCATGGACCATTAGATAGAAAAGTTGTTGTACAACAAATTGCTTCAAAGACTGGGTATATGTATTCTTTTGGATGTAGCGTTGATCTTGAAATAGCAAAAGAAAAAGCTTTTTTAGAAGGAGTTGGAATGATGATTTTTTTGAATAATAGTCGTAAGGATTATTATTTAAATGAAGACTCATCAAAAGTCGACATGGGGGAAATCCAGAGGTTTCACATTTTAAATAAGGACACGGAAGCTTCTGAAATATTTAACAGAAATGTTGACTTTATAGTTAAAGTAGATCCTGATATATCCCAAGATGCTTTTTACTTTGCAAAATATATTGTTCCAAGTACTTTTAAAAGCATAAGACCTTTGGTTGCTTATCGATGTATATCTCCCTTGCTACAACCATTGTTCTTTGATCATTGGTCTGACCGGGTCGTTAATCCGTTGGCTATTTCGACAAACAACTTTCCTAAGGAATTACATATTGTTTCTTAGACTTGAAAACTCCTTTATAAAAAGAGTCATGTGGGTATCCGTTTTGGTAATAACACTATTGACGGTTACTCTTTCTACTTTTTTTATTTTTTCAAGTTTTTGGTCATATAAAGAGTTTGAAAAAAAAGGGATTGAAAAACAAGTTTCATTAATTATCAAAACACATGAGCAGTTTAGACTTGTTTCTGAATTTCAAAATATAGCAAAAACAATATTTAATATAGATTTAGTCGAAAGTGTGATTTTGCTTGACTCAAATTGTGGTGAACTTCACAAAATACCTCTGAGTGTATCTTCAATAAAAAACTGTTCTTCTTTTGAGGCTCAAGATCAAATGATATTTATGAAGATAAATGATCCATTTTCATCTCTAAACGTTATCGTTTTAAAGTATAGCTCAAACGTACTGAGCGAGTTTTTTGCGAAATTGTATTATTTTATTTTTGTTGTTGGAACATCCTTTTTAATCATTCTTCTCATAATATATTTTACTGTGAAAAATTACTTTCGCAAACCGCTCGAAAATATAATTCAAAGTATTCTTGAACTCTCAAACTCAAAGTCTAGTAGGTTTGAAGTAAATATCGATAATTTTCCTAAAGAAGTTTTTCCTATATTTCGGGCAATATCTAAAACAAAAAAAGAGCTTATTTCAGTAAGAAAGAAATTAATCTCTCAAGCCGAGTTGGAGACGAAACGTAAAATTTACCGCCAAGTCTCCCACGACATCCGATCCCCCCTAGCGGCCCTAAGCATTGCCATCAAAGACATCGACAACCTACCAGAGTCAACACGACTAATTGTTAGATCCTCAGTTCAACGCATACAAGACATAGCAAATAATCTGATTACAAAAACTTCTTCTGAAACTCAAAGCAATCCTGAAAAAAATGTGGCCCTTTTACTGCAATCTTCGCTTGAGGAAATATTGAGTGAGAAAAGGTTGCAATATCGCTCTAAGGTTAAAGTACACATCGAAGGTAACTTTCACTCAGGCTTTGGACTTTTTTCTAACGTCAATAATACATCCCTCAAAAGGATTATAAGTAACCTCGTGAATAATTCTGTAGAGGCCTTACACGACGGCGCGGGAAAGATCTCCCTCACTCTAAGGCGAGAAAATGATTTTGCGATCATTGAGATTCAAGACAACGGCACCGGAATACCTTCAAGAGTTTTGGCGC
>JABJPQ010000032.1 GCA_018663815.1 Halobacteriovoraceae bacterium
ATTCATTTTCTATTTTATCAACAACTCTCCCTACCATTACATATTCACCACTTTTATTATATTCTCTTTCATTAAATATCGTCTCACGACTGGCCTTCTCAACTAAATTAGCCGCTGCATATTCTCTATGAGTTACCTTGGCTAGTTCACTTTCCCATGTTTCAAGCTGATCTGATAAAAAATGACCATGCTCCATATAGTATTTAAGAGCTTGAGCATAAACCTTACTCATGGTTGCTGCATAAAGATGACTTTTCATACGGCCTTCAATTTTAATACTATCGATACCCGCTTCAATAAATTGTTCTAAAACTTTAAGCCCATTTAAATCTTTTGAACTCATAAAGTAAGTTTTTTTCCGCTCAAGCTCTGATTGATTATAATCCAGACTGTACTCAAAACGACAGCTGTGAGCACATCCTCCTCTATTTGAATCCCGTCCTTGTGTGAAATTAGAAATTACACAATTTCCCGAGTAGGCCATACACATTGATCCGTGAATGAACATTTCGATTTCTATATCTGCAGCTTGCTTAATTTCCCTTGCTTGGGCGATACTTACTTCACGGCCTAGAACGATTCTAGTCACACCCATTTTTTTCCAAAGTTTAGCACTGTATGTGTTTAAACAACTTGCCTGAGTTGAAAGGTGGATTTCAAGGTTTGTATGGGCCTTGACTGTCTCGATGACTCCTAGGTCTGACACAATGACGGCGTCTACCTTAAGTTTTTCAAGGTACTTAATAAAATCAATCAACTCAATTAAATCACTATCGTGAAGAAATCCATTCAAGACGACATAAACAAGAGAACCTTTTGCATGAGCAAAATTTACGCCTTCAAGCAGCTCATCTTTTGTGAAATTATCCGCCGCGGATCTGAGTCCAAACTTTAATCCGCCGAGGTAAACAGCATTGGCGCCATAACTAATCGCAACCTTTAATTTATCAAGATTGCCTGCTGGTATTAATAACTCTGGTACGTGCATAATTTCACTCATTTACAAAAGAGAATGATAATATAAAATAGTTATAGATACACAAGCATAAGGTGATAAAAAGTGAAAAGAATACTCTTACTCGTAGCAGCATTAGGATTGGTTTATTCAGCCTATTGGTTGAACTTAAGGATTTCACACAATGAAGTGTCACTAACGCCTTATCCGTATATTTTCACGTCTAAAACATATAATGATCTATCTAATAATGCGCCCATTGTCATTATTGGAGATAAACTGGCCACCAGATTAGCAACATTCAAACAACGATTATCAGAAAAGCTTTCCATCAACTTATCTAAGCCAATCAAGATCGTTGATCTAACCCAAGAAGGGCAAGGTGTCCACAGAAGCCTTAAGAAACTAAAAAGTCTCAATAAACTTCCTTTGATTATCATTTTTATGAGTAATACAGATGAACAATTTGAGTATTTATTTCATACTCAAAGTCTAAAAAATATTAACCATAACTTTAAACTTTTCAGTGATGATAAAATTAAAACGACTCTCATGATTTTTCCTTTTTTATCAAAGCTTATCTATGAACCTATTAGTCGAGTCGTCTTATCTGAGTTACCTAAGCAAGATTTAAATAAGTATTCAGATCCTGAGAAACAACTTAGAGCTGCTGCAAACTTTGAACTTTACCGGGCTCACCTAGATGAATTGTTTAGCTATACCCAAAAAAGAAACTCCCTCATTATTCCTATAACCACCCCACTTAACCTAAAAATTCCACCTACTCAGTCATGCTATGGCTCATTAGTGATGGAGGATAAACCCCAACTTAAAAAATTAAAACAATTAATTGCAAAAGAAGACTATAAAGCGTCCTATAACGAGGCTTTAGAACTCGTTATGACAAATCCATCAAACGCTCAAATATTATATCTCTATGCTAAAAGTTTAAGAAAACTTGGTAAATTCGCTGAGGCGCAAAAGTATGGAGAATTAGCTATAGCATTTGACTGTGGCAATACCCGGGGAAGCCCAGTCTACAACAGTATTTTACGTAAAATTTCTCGTACATATGGATACAACTTCTTTGATTTTCATCAACTTTTAACCGATGAATCTCAATCAAACTTTGTTTTTATTGATGACATATATCCTCAGGACTATTATCTAGAAAAAGTCGTGGATACACTTGCCTTTAAAATAAAAAAGCGGTTAAAGTTATAATATGGAAGATATCACAGAAATTATAAAGATTAGTAAAGACACTATTTTATGTAGAGAGGGTGATGATGACTCTGATCTTTACATGGTTTCAAAAGGTAGTTTACTCATTTGCTCCCGTTCAGGACATATGGTAACTCCTCTGGCATACGTAAAAGCAGGAGAATATTTTGGCGAGATGTCTTTTTTTGATAACAAAAAACGTTCAGCCGACGTTATCTCGCTTGAAGATACAACACTCATAAGAGTTCCAACATCATCGCTAAAGGATCAAGTTCCAACCTGGTTACTTGTGATGGCCAAAAGAATGACCCACAAATTAAGAATTATGGGGCAAGTTATTAAGGATAAGGGGATTAAAAGACATAATGTCGTGGGCATGAAACCTCTTAGCATAGAACAGCAACGTCATTACTATGAATTACTCACAAAGTTCTTATCCTAAATAAAGTTTTTACCTATTTTTTAGTTTTCAATTGTCATTTACCCCATTCTCTTGAATTATGTTATCCCTATGAAAGAAAAAAACACCAACTGGACTAATGAAGATTCCTTACATACCTATCAAATTAAAAGGTGGGGTGAAAATTATTTTGGTATTAATGCTGAAGGAGAATTATCAATTTATCCAAACCAAAAGTTGGACGGTATGGAAATCAGTATTCAAAAAGTTATCGAAGAAGCACAAAATCAAGGTGTCTCTTTTCCGGCAGTGTTTAGATTTCATGATATTTTAAGATCACAAGTAAAACATCTCAATGAATCTTTTATCCAAATCATTAATGAGGCTGGCTTTAAAGGAAAATATTTTGGCGTTTTTCCAATTAAGGTCAACCAACTAAGAGAAGTTGTTGAAGAAATTATTGATGTTGGCCAGGAATATAATTATGGTTTAGAAGCCGGTTCAAAGCCCGAGTTACTTGCTGCGCTAGCATACAATACGAACGCAAAATCTCTTACAGTTTTAAATGGCAATAAAGACGAAGACTATATTCGACTGGCCATGCTTGGTTGTAAAATGGGTAAAAAAATTGCCATCGTGATAGAAAAATTTTCAGAAATTCACCATGTATTGAAACTGGCTCAATTATTTAAAGTTGAGCCTATCATCGGAGTAAGAGCAAAGCTGAGCACTAAATCATCGGGAAAATGGGCCGAATCATCGGGAGATTTTGCTAAATTTGGACTCACTATTCCCGAGATCGTTGATCTCGTCTCATTACTAAAAGAAAAAAATAAACTTCACTTACTAAGCCTTTTTCACTTTCATGTAGGCTCTCAAATTCCAGATATCCGTATAATAAAAGAATGTATTACTGAGGGAGCCAGAATATACACTAACCTCATCAAGATGGGAGTTCAGATAGAGTATTTTGATGTAGGAGGCGGTGTCGGAGTCAACTACGATGGTACAAGATCAAATACTTGCTCATCAATTAACTATACTCTCAAGGACTATATTGGTGATGTCGTTTATATTTTAAAAGATATCTGCGACCTAGAAGGTATTAAACACCCTCACATTGTAACCGAGACGGGAAGGGCTGTATGCGCCCATCACTCATGCGTTATAACAAATGTCTATGGTGATGTAGGGTTAGACAACAACAAATCACTTCGCTGGAATACACACGAGGATGACCACCTCATATTAAAACATATTAAACAATTGCATACAGATCTGAATCAAAGTAACTACCAAGATACCTATAACAATGCTTGTATCATAAAAGATGAAACTATTTCTGCTTTTAAACTCGGAGTTATTGATCTAGAGCAACGATCAAGTGCAGAGCTGATTTATTGGGACATCTGTAGTCGAATCATCTCGCTTACAGAAAATGAAAAGTATGTACCAGAAGAGATAAAAAAATTAAAAACAGTTATGGCCGAAAAATATTTATGTAATTTTTCATTGTTTCAATCAGCACCGGATACTTGGGCCATTGAACAGTTACTCCCTATTGTCCCCATCAACAGATTAAATACCAAACCCACCAAAGAGTGTACCCTTGCAGATATCACTTGTGATTCTGATGGAAAAATTAATAATTTTTTAAGTCCCGAGGGACACAAGTCCACTCTGACAATTCATGAACTACCAAAAAATGAAAAATATTTTATTGGACTCTTTCTCACAGGAGCGTATCAAGATATTATGGGGGACATGCATAACCTTTTTGGAAGACTTAACGAAGTTCATATCTATAGTGATGAAAATGATCCAAGCAATTTTTATATCGAAGAAATTATTCACGGAAATTCAGCTGCTGATGTTTTAGAGATAATGCAATATAATCCTGCAGAAATGTCTCGCAAAATCAAAGTTGAAATAGATAAGAAAATTAAAACAGGTGAAATTAAGCCTCGAACAGGAGTTTCATTAGTTGATTATTATGAGGCATGTCTCTATAGCTATACTTACCTGAACTAAGCTTTTTTTTGATAAATCCCCGCATACTCAATATATGATTTATAGTGATTCGATATAGAATCGATCTCAATCTCAGTTAACTCTCTAACGGCCTTAGCAGGAATTCCCATAATCATATGCTTACTTGGATATGTTTTGCCAGGTGGGACAACCGAGCCCGCTGCAACTAAAGAATAAGGTGGTATAATCGCACCATCAAGGATCTTTGCTCCCATGCCAATTAAAGAGCTATTTCCAACCTTACAGCCATGTAAAATAACATTATGGCCCACAGTTACATTATCACCAATAATCAAGTCATCTTTTTCTGTCACGTGCAATAAAGAGAGGTCTTGAATATTTGTATTTTTCCCAATAACTATCTTGTTAACATCCGCTCTAACAACAGCGTTAAACCAAATATTCACATGACCTCCCAAAGTAACATCACCGATAATTTTAGCACCTGCTGCTATAAAATGAGAATTATTAATAAGAGGTTTTTTATTTAAATACGAAAGCAATTGCATAGTATATGACCTTGTAGTAATAAGAATTTATGAAAAAAATTATTCTAGCAAGTAAATCTCCTTATAGAAAAGCATTACTTAATCGACTAGGTATTCAATTTGACACAATAAACTCGGACTTCGACGAAAATTTTCTCAAAGGACAAATCAGTGACCCAGAAATACTCACGCAAAAGCTAGCACTTGGAAAAGCTAAAAGTGTGCAATCAAAGCTAGCCGACTCCAAAGACGTTTTGGTAATTGGATCTGATCAAGTTTGTTGCATTGATGAGAGAATTCTTGGTAAACCTGGTTGTATAGAAGCAGCACAAACCCAGCTCGAAGCACTACAAGGAAGATCCCATCACTTAATGACAAGCTACGTCATGCTTTTAAATGATCAAATCATTTGTAGAACAAATAAAACAACACTTTTTGCAAAAAAATTAACCATCAAACAGATTAAGAATTACTTAAGTACTGATAATCCCATTGACTGTGCAGGGTCATATAAACTAGAACTTAATGGTATAAGTTTATTTGAGAAAGTAGAAACTGAGGATCATACAGCAATTATCGGGCTACCTTTATTGCAACTAAGTCGAGACTTAACAGACTTAGGTTTGGTTATTCCTCCAGAAAATTAAGTAGGGAGTCTAAATGTTATTGACTAAAAAATTATGGATCATCGAAGATATGGAAGACTTACAACCCGTCTATCACCATATACTCGCTAGCAGTGA
>JABJPQ010000051.1 GCA_018663815.1 Halobacteriovoraceae bacterium
AAAATCAGATTCAAATTCAAATTCGTTGCCCCACGGATCTTCAGGAACATTTCCATCAATAAAGCCATTTGGAGGGTAGCGCTTACACAGCTTTCCTGTTGTAGGTGCTTCAACTAAGGCATCTAAACCCTGTTCACTTGTTGGGTAAACTCCACATTTTCTTTTATAATCAATGAGAATCTTTCCTAAACTTTTAATTTGAATTTTGGTTGAATTGGTCTCACCTTCTCTAAGGCTATCAATAACATTACTGACAACAAGTGTACCGACAACTCCGAGTAAGGTAATGGCAATTAAGATTTCAACTAAACTCATACCACGTTGAGACTTAAGTATGAGCGATGGGGTTGATTTCAACATTGAGATGTCTCCTTTATTATATTTAGCGTGCTTGGTTTAGTTGCATCATTGGAAGTATAACAGAAAGAACGATAAATAAAACTGTTATTCCCATTATGACAATCATTATTGGCTCAAGTACAGTTGTAAGCCCACTAATTTTTGAGTCAACTTGATCTTCGTAATTTTCTGCCACAATGGTAAGCATTTCTTCTAATTCACCTGAGTTCTCTCCCAAGGTAATCATATGGGTGACCATACTTGGAAAGTAGCCACTATCTTTAAGTGGTATGGCCATTGAAGCTCCTTGCTGGACAGCTTCTTTGGCATTTTCTATGGCCTGCTTCATATGGATATTACCCACAAGATTTTTAACAATATTAAGTGAGACTAGAATGGGAACTCCCGAGCTGAGCATAGTGGATAAAGTTGAGCTAAATCTACTAACATTAACCATTTTTACTATTGTTCCAAATATAGGAGCAGACAACGTTATCTTATGCCATTTAAGTTCTCCTTTTTCACTTTGAATCCATTTTTGGAAAAGCCAGAAAACAACAAAGAGCATTAAAGGAATACTCCACCAGTAATTTAACATGAAGTTTGAAATGGAGATACAAATACGGGTTGGAAGTGGCAGTTCCATTTTCATAGATACAAATATTTTTGCTAGCTTGGGAATTACGAAAATAAAAATACCACTGATAAGAACAGTTCCGACCACCATCATTATGATAGGGTACATCATGGCACCTTTCACTTGATTTACTAACTTCATTTGAGACTCTGTAAAATCGGCTAGTTTTAATAAGACAACTTCCAGTGTTCCTGATTCTTCTCCAGCACCTACCATATTAACATAAACATTTGTAAAAACTTTTGGATGTTTCTCAAAGGCTTTCGCAAGTGAGGCACCTTCATTAACGTCTTGTTTTACTTCGGATAAAACAACTTTTAAGTATTCATTATCAACTTGGTCTTGCAGGGCCGCTATGGCCTCTACAATTTGAATTTTTGCACGAATTAGCGTGGCAAGTTGCCTTGTCATGAGGGCCAGGTCTTCAATCCCAACTTTTTTTCCAAATGAAACAGAACTATTTTTGTTTTGTTTGGTTTTTTTTTCTTGAATATCAATAAGCATTATACCTATCGATTTAACTTTTTGCTTGGCAAACACAATACTTTCGGCCGTAAGTGTTTGCTTGATCTCTTTACCAGATTTATTTAAACCTTTATATTCATAAATAGGCATAACTAGTTCTCTTCTTCTTCATCAGCTTCAGAGATGATTGCTCTAAGGACTTCTTCCACAGAGGTAATTCCACTGTATATTTTTTGTATCGCATCCATTGAAAGAGTATGCATTCCTTCATCTATGGCAGCTTTCTTTATTTGAGCTGCGTCCACTTTAGCCAGAATAAGGCTTCTTATTTTATCAGTAATGAGTAGGAGTTCAGAGACAACTGTCATGGTGTCATAACCTGTTTGAGAGCACTTATCACAACCCTTAGGTTTATATATCGTTGCATAGCTTGGAACACTCTCAATATCAAGCATCTCAAGTTCATAAGGACTTAGTGTCGTTTGTTCTTTGCAATGGGGACATAAAGTTCTCACTAATCGTTGCGCCAAAACACCAACTAAAGATGATGAAATTAAAAAGGGTTGAACTCCCATGTCAATCAGTCTGGTTGGGGCAGAGGAGGCATCGTTTGTATGTAGAGTTGAGAGAACAAAATGTCCTGTCAAAGAAGCTTGAATGGCCATCTCTGCTGTTTCTTGATCTCTCGTTTCCCCCACCATAACAACATCTGGGTTTTGTCGTAGTATGGCCCGTAAGGCAATAGCAAAACTAAGCTCAATTTTTGAATTAACTTGAATTTGAGATATTCCACCAATTTCATACTCGACAGGATCTTCAACTGTGATAATCATTCTGTCTGGAGTATTCATTCGATCGAGAATGGCAAATAGAGTTGTGGTCTTACCATGGCCAGTTGGTCCTGTTACATAAAGAACCCCATGCTTTTTAGTTGAAAGCTCTTTGAGGCGTTGCAAGGTTTCTCCATGAAAGCCAAGCTTTTCTAAATCCAGCACAGTATTTGTTTTTTCAAGTACCCGCATAACGATACGTTCACCATTTTGGACAGGAACGGTACTTAAACGAATATCAATATCTTTACCGGCAATTTTAATTTTGATTCTACCATCTTGTGGCAGCCGCTTTTCAGCAATATCTAATTTAGCCATGACTTTAATTCTAGAACTAACAGCTGCGTGAGTTTTTTTAGGTTGTCTTAAAATTTCTTTCATGACTCGATTTATTCTAAAACGGTAAACAACTTCTTTTTCAAAAGGTTCAATATGAATATCAGAAGCTCTCTCTTTTACGGCCCTAAAAATGATCGAGTTTACAAACCGGATAACGGGAGCTTCATCAGCGGATGCGTCGAGAATATCAATCGGTCCATCTAAATCAAGGTTTTCTTCGAACTCATCTTCAATAGAGTTTACTAAATTTTGATTGGCTTTTTCATAGACTTTATTAATGGCATCTTGAATTTTAAGCGGTGTGGCCACTGCGATATGAATTTTCTTTTTATAAATACCATTTAGATCATTTACGGCATTAAAATCAAAGGGATCACTCATGGCAATTGTTATTGAGCTTTCAGACTCTAAAATGGGTAAAATTTCGTGTTGCTTTGCGTAGTTTATAGAAATGCCAGTGACAATATTTGGATCAATTTCATCGACCTTTATTTCTTGTAAGTAGGGAATATTAACCTGGTGACAAAGAACTTTAATGATATCGTGGGGATGAATATAATTTTTAGTTAAAAGAATATCACCGAGAAGTTTGTGCTCTTCTTTTTGAATGGAAAGTGCTTCGTTGAGTTGTTCTTCGGTTAAAGAAGTGAACTGTAATAGCAGCTCTCCTATCTTTTTTTTATTACTCTCAACGCTTTGAATGTGTTCATGTTTTAAATTCATTTTAATCCAAGTTATAGTTCTTGTTGTCCAGCTTTTTTTGCTTGTGCTTCATCTACGATTCCTTGGTAATCCGGAACAGTTGCTGGTGTTTTATTTTCTCCGATGCCATCTTTAGCGGAATTTGTTTTTTGGTATCGGTTAGGTGATGTATCATACAATGCCCCTGCTTGTTGTTTACGAGCTTTGGCCGTGAGCTCTGCTGCTTTTTCAGCATGGGGATCTTCATTTTCATCATCAATAATATTACTTAAGTGTTTCGTTCGATCCTCAAGTGTGCGCAAAGTATTTGAAGCAGCTTGATTATCGTAGGGTGAAATAATGGTTGGGGTTAAAAAGAAAAGCAGATTAATTTTTTCAATCTTGCGGGATTTACTTTTAAACAACCATCCTAATACTGGAATATCACCCAGGAGAGGTACTTTGTTAAAGGAAACAGTTTCTCTATCTTTAAGTAACCCGCCCATGGCGATGGTATCACGGTCTCTTACCATAACCTCTGTTATAGCAGAACGAGTTGTGGTGGCTTGACCGTTACCAGAGGTATCTAGCTCACCGATAAAGTCATTAATATTTTGATTTATTTTTAGTTTAATAAAACGAGTGACTTTATTAATTTGAGGAGTAATTTTTAAGCTTAATTTTGCTTCTTGGTTTTTAGTCGAAGTTGAGATGGTGCCATTTGTAGTACTTTGTTCTTTTACTGGAACAGTTGAGCCAACCTCAAACTCTGCCTCAGTATTATCCATCACTAAAATTTGCGGCGTGGCCAACACATTAGTATTCGAATTTGAGGCAATGGCCTTAATGAGACCATTAACACTGTTTATTTTAACATCTTTTCCACCGATACTAACTGTACGAGAGCCTTTTTCAGGGCCACCAATTCCGGCAAAAAATCCGTTTATCGCCGTTGGATCGCCACCTAAAAGGTTTATGATGCCTCCGTTAT
>JABJPQ010000031.1 GCA_018663815.1 Halobacteriovoraceae bacterium
ACTCTTAGAGATAAGGGTTATTCGCCAGAAGAAATCATTCACAAGGCCTCATCTATTTGGACAGATAAAACGAAATGGAAAGAGAAGAAAAAACCTCATCCTTTTTATAGAGCAAATAGCGATGGAGTAGAACCAAGCTATTTAATAACACCCGAACAAGTTTTAATGCTCACTTCTCTCACCGACAGATCAAAAAGTAACCTAATGACTAGTGAACTAAGACAAGTTATTGATCGTATCTCTAGAAGTGTCGCAAATATAAAAGTCACTGATCGAATAAGTGATCTTTACACTCGCTCACTTGATGTATGCAAAAAGTCACCAAAATATCAAGATGCACTTGCTCAAAGAAATTGTGACCTTATTTTAGAAAGAACAAAATCATCTCTTCAAATTGTTCACCTAAAACAAGAAACTGAGGAAAAATCGAGAATCGTGCAAGATGAAGTTGCTACGCTTATAGAAAATATTCAACGAAAAAGAGCAAGTGGCTCATATTTACCTTTAATCGAAAGAACTCGTATCAATAATTCTAAAATGAGAATGCCATGGGAGTAATAACATTTTTTATGGAAGATAAAAATACACAATATTTTAATCTCTTTTATAGCAGGATATATATATATCCTAAAGTCCAGTCGTTAAAATCAATTTTCTTAACGGATTCAACGCACATCCACGCCAATTTTTTACAAAAATTTTCATGTATCTGCCCATGTTTCATCCTAAAAATTGATTCACTCCCTTTAGACGAAATATTTACCAACTCCCCCTCTTGGGGTGAGAGGAGTTGGAAAACTTTCTGGTTTTTTAACCAAGAGAAAAAAAGAATACAACTCAAGTTAAACAATTAACCACCACGAGGCAGCGCCTCTAAACCAAGGATCAACAAAATGAGCTTAAATCAATGTAACTTAAAAGGACATTTAGGGAAAAAACCATTAATCAAAAGAAATGAAGGCCTTAATTCGGCCTTCTTATCTCTTGCAACAACGGAGAACTATACTAATTCTGAAGGAAAGAAACAAGAAACGACAAACTGGGTAAACATCAAAGTCATTGGTAAAACCGTTGATTTTGTAAATGATCTATCGAAAGGCGATTTAATTTTTGTTTCGGGAAAGATTAAGGCCGAGTCATGGACTGATAAGGAAAGTGGTGACAAAAGGTTTTCACAATATTTAATTGCAAAAAGAATTGATCTTATCAAGAAGAAAGATATTTCTACAACCATTTTTTCTACTGATGATATTCCATTCTAATAACCTTCTAGAGGGGCGAATATCGCCCCTCTAATTCATATAAAGCTGGAGAAATAATAAATGATCCCAAGTGATACTATATTAGCTAATTTTGTAAGAAATTTCGGAGAAGAAACATTAACCTTTATGGTTAAAAATCTTTATCCTTCCGCAATCTTTCAAATTATCATCTATGGTGCAGGTGTCGCAATGTTCCTTTATACATCGATATCCTTATATCAAGCTAAACTACACCGATATGTTACTCTTTTTTGGTTAACATGGTTTATGGCACTACCAATTCAAAACAAACCTGTATTTTATGTATTAGTAAATAATTTCTCCTCGCTTGTATCAACCCAATTACAAAAAACGACCTATGATCTTATGACTCACTTTGGTACAAAAAACTCTTACCCCCCTGGCTTTGTGGCAGAAACTATAATGAAAGCTTCGATGAGTAAAATAACTGATCCAGGAATATCCAAAGCAATAGGACTTATTATTGATAACTGTGTTCCTTTTGGCGATATCACAGAGATTAACGGTAAAAAAAGGCCAATTAATGCAAGTGATTTATTTAGAGTTAAAATTAAAGGATCTTTCAATGATGTCTCCTCATTTGAACTACCATTTGAAGCATCACTTTTAAAAAATAGAAAATTTCACTTAGGAGTTGATCAAACCGATTGCCATAGTTTTTTATTAAGTACTTTATCTCGACTTTATAATCATTTAAATAATAAGGGAATTACCAGTGCAGCAGGAAAACTATATGTTGGCCCTATGAATGGCGAATTAAATCATAAATGGATTGATAAATGGTCAAAATCAGATTACTCCAGAACAAATTTAGGTAAAACAGCTCTAAACCTTGCGGCCGCATCTGCAATTCAAGCACAAATATTAAATAATTATTTTGGTACCGATCTTGAATTTCAAGGAAGTTCAGTCATGGATGGAAACACCTCCCCTCTTATTGAAATGCAGAAACAATTAATGGGGTCAATGGATGCATCCAAGCTAACCTTCAATATTATGAATTTACCGAATGCAGTAATGAGATCTTTTAATACTGACCATTATTATAATAATGCGACTAAACTTATTGAACTCAATGAAAGACTCACCAATCTTCCATACTATATTTCGAGTATTCTTGTTTTCTTGAAAATCATTCTCCCCCTAGTCATCTTTACACCATTTGTTATGGGATCATTTAAAGTTGTCTCTATTTGGGGGCTCAGCTACCTAATGAGCCTTGTTATTCCTTGGATTATGATGATTTCAAGATCAGTTTGCAATATTGTTTTACTCCACTCTTTAAATATAGAAAAAACTAGTACACTCATGTCTAGTGACCCCTCATACTTGAAACTTGGAGTTGATTTTTCTGCCGTATCAAACATGCTGGATGATACTGGTAGATTTTTATCTACATATATTAATATCGAAAATGCTCTTTGGGCATCAATTCTTGTCATCATACCTTTTGTCTCTTGGTTTGCTTCAGGGGCAACTAGTAGAGCAGGGTCTTTTTTAGCAGGCCGTGCATCTGGTGCTATGCAGAGCTATATGCAAGGACAGGCCAAACAAGGAATGGGCCATATAAGAGACTTCGCAACATTGAAATTTTCACCCAACTCAGCTG
>JABJPQ010000193.1 GCA_018663815.1 Halobacteriovoraceae bacterium
ATCATTGTGATAACTGCGATGCTTGTTTAGAGCCTGCTGAGAGTTGGAATGCAACAGTTGATGCCCAAAAAATACTTTCTGTTATTTACCGAACCAATCAGGTTTTTGGAGAAGGCTATATCATAGATGTTTTACGTGGAAGTAAGAATGCAAAAGTTACTGAACGTGGACATGATAAACTTTCAGTTTATGGTATTGGAAAAGACAAATCTAAAAATCATTGGAATATTGTTATTAGACAACTGCTAAACCTAAAATATATTGCCATTAAAAACTGGGAATACAGAAACTTAGCGCTTACACCCAAAAGCGGTCCGCTGCTCAAGGGGGCAGAAATTTTTGAAATGAGAAAGCAGACTGAAGTAAGTACGACCTCTAAACTTAAGAAAAAAACAACATCTGAGATTTCTCAAACCCACGGACGAGTTGAATTATTTGAGGCCCTTAGAGAAATTCGAAGATCCTTGGCATCTGAAAATAATGTCCCCCCTTATATTATCTTTGGAGATAAATCTTTACATGACATGTGCCAATTATTACCTCGGGATCGTTCTGAATTTTTAATGGTTAATGGTGTTGGACAAAGCAAGTGTGAAAAGTATGGGGATGCATTTATAGGTCAGATTACTCAATTTATTTCGCAAAGTTCTCTTTAACTCAGATATGAAAGTTACCAAAATAAAGCGGGAAATCACTTTTAAAATTCATTAAATCAAATTCTTTTTAGCAAGCCAGAAAATTCATTTTTCCTAGTTTTAGTCATTTATCATAGTTTTTGGGTGTTAGTTTTCTAACAGTAGGTATGTAATTTTTCTAATTGCAGGTGAGTTTAATAATTAAAGCTGGGAGAATGTATTTATTAAAAAAGATTAAAAGCTACTAGAATAATGAGGCTGGAGAATTTATGAAAAAGATTAAATTTTTATCTAGAATACTTACTTTATTTAGTTCCCTTTGTGTGCACTCCGCAGACGTCAATAATATAAATCATTACATTGAATTTGACGTTCAAGTTACTGCAGAAGAAATTGTAAAAAATTTGTCTTACTCACCAAAATCACTTGCAAATACTAATAGCACATCGATCTCAGGTGAATTAGTTCTTCCTTTACCAAAGACACTTAAAGGTTATCATATTTCGTATATTGAGCCTAAATCACTAATTAGTATAGATGCTGCTGAAAGTTGTAGCGCCGGTGACCACTCCTCCGACCTAAGCTTAGCTAGCTCGTTTATAATTAAAAAAGATAATGAACATTTTATTAATACAGTCACCTTAAAAACCTCAGCCGCTTTTACTGGAAATGACTTTCATTATTGTTTAAATGACACTCTAAGAAATAGTGATAGTTCTTACGCTATAACTGAAAATGTACCTAAAGATGGAATGACATGGGAAGAACTTGAAAATCAAAAAATTCTATTTTCTAATCTTCATAGCTATTTGAAGCCTGTTTATTACTATACCCTTTCATTTCGCGCAATTATAAAACCACGAGACTAAAAAGCGGGGAGAACCACTACTAAATACTAGCTAAAACTTCACAACCTTTATAGGGACTTACCCAAGTGAGAACTCTTCCTCAAGCCTCTCAAGACAACGCGCGGCGCACAGTTGCATTTCCCTGATTTAAAACATATTTTTATCAGCTACAAATAGATATAAATGGTGAATTATTATGGAAAATGTTGAATGTATCAGAAAATTAACTTTTTGCGCCGGACATAGAGTTCTTGGCCATGAGTCTAAATGCGCTAATGCTCACGGGCATAACTATAGTGTTTTTATTCATGCAGTCGCTGAGCGATTGGATGAACTTGGTCGCGTAATTGATTTTAGTATTATCAAACAAGAAATTGGGACCTGGTTAGACACCCACTGGGATCATACTTTCTTAGTTTATGAAAAAGATACTGAACTCATTTCTTGTCGAAATATTTTAGAAAAAAACAAAGAAATATTTATTTGTGATTTTAATCCAACAGCTGAAAACTTAGCACTTTATTTAATCAATACTGTTTGCCCAGATTTATTATCTAAAAAAGGTGTACGAGTTACTAAAATTGAATTACATGAGACAGAAAACTGTAAAGTAATTGTCGAAAAAAAGTAAGGAAACAAAATGTCATTACCTAACCTAAGTTTACGAAATCTAAATGTTAAATATCCCATAATCCAAGGTGGTATGGGTATTGGATATTCTAATTATAAATTAGCCGGTACCGTAGCTCGAGAGGGCGGAATTGGTGTCCTATCAAGTGCTGGTGCCGATCTAATTGTTAGTAAACGTCATGGTAAGAAACTTAAACATCGTGAAGCTATTGCCCAAGATGTACGAGATGCTAAAGAAGAAGGTAACGGAGGAGTTATTGGTATTAATATCATGGCCGCTTTAGTTAAGAGCTGGGAAGACTCAATCCTAGGCTCTATGGATGGTGGTGTTGATGTTATTATAAGTGGAGCGGGACTTCCCCTAACTCTCCCTATTATTGCTGCTACTCACCCTCGTTATGATGAAGTTGCACTTGTGCCAATTGCTTCATCCGGCAGAGCTTTTGAGCTCATTATAAAAAAGTGGCTAAAAAGTACTGATCGTCTTCCAGATGCAGTTGTCGTTGAGGGGCCAATGGCCGGTGGACATTTAGCTTGGAGAAATACTGAAGAAGTTGATGATCCAAAAAATAAACTTGAAACACTGGTGCTAGAAGTAATGGAAGTCGCAAAAAGATACGGTGACATTCCTGTTATTGCGGCCGGAGGTGTTTACGGTTATGAGGACATCCAAAGCTATTTAAAAATGGGCTGTAAAGCCGTTCAAATGGGAACAAGGTTTCTGGCCACGCATGAAAGTGGAGCATCTGATACTTATAAAGAAGCCATTAATGCTTCCACTAAAGAAGATATCGTTTTAGCCAAGAAGCCAGGCTCTCCATGTGGTCTTTTATTTAGAGTTTTAAAAGACTCTCCTTTTTATCAAGACGCACTAGAAAGAGTTAGGGCTCCAAAGTGTACTAAAGGTTGGTTACTGAACAAAAAAAATGAATGCCAAGCTAAGCTAAGTAACGAAGAATCATTTTGTATCTGTAACGGACTTGTTGCCTCATCTGGTTACGAGAAAAATGAAAAAGAACTCTACTCGGTGGGAGATATCGCTTATAGGGTAAATGAAACCATTTCGGTTAAAAAGCTTATGAGTGAGCTCACAAACGGATAAGAATCGAGGAGCAAGAAATTCATATTTCACCTAAGCCAATCTCCCAGTATCCTTTTTACTTAAGATTGTTTTATCGTGCTCAAGAAAAAAAACTTGGTCAAACCTTACTCCCAGGTCTTTTTTGGGGCCGAATGCCATTTTTACAAATCTTATTTTTGTTTTTTTGGCGCTACCTTGATCGAAAAACATCAACCCTAGACCCGGCGCTCAGAGCACTGGTGCAAGTCAGAGTCGCCCAGCTTAACTGGTGTGCTTTTTGTATTGATATTAATGCCCTCAACTTACTAAAAAGAACAAACTCATTATATAAGGTAGAGCACTTGCCCGATTGGAAAAATAATACAACTTTTTCAATCCAAGAAAAAGCTGTTCTCAACTATGTTGAGCAAGTTACTGAAATTGAGATCCAAATATCAGCTGAATTAATGCAAGAGTTAAAAGTGCACTTATCAGATGACCAAATTGTCGAACTAACTGCTTTAATTTCTTTTCAAAACATGTCAGCTAAATTTAACGCTGCTCTCAATATTCCATCCCAAGGAATGTGCAAAATCCCATCAAAAAGCAATTCTTAAGCTTTAAACATTTGATTGAGTGTTTGAAATTGTCCATAATAGATCTACTTATAAAGCGAAAGCATTTATTGAGCTAACAATATAATTATGGCCAAGAGATGAGTATGTTTAATCGAGCAAAAATTATTGATGATAATTTCCAAGAATTTTTAAACAATAATGAAAAAATTCATCCGAGTATCATTGGCGAGAAAAATCTCTCTACAAGTTCTCTAACATCAACTCAATTAATTGATCTGCTTGAAACTCAGATGATGTCACGTTTACTTGATATTAAATCACGAGAGTTGCGAGCCATTGGAAAAAGTTTTTATACTATAGCCTCAAGTGGACACGAAGGGATGGCCGTTGTTGGGCTTGTTTCACGTTTAAGTGATATGGCATTTTTACACTATAGAGACTGCGCTTTAATGGTGCAAAGAAGTAAAAAAAAACATGGTCATACCATACTGAATGATTTGCTTACTTCCTTTGGTGCTTTTGCAGATGATCCCATTAGTGGAGGACGGCATAAAGTCCTTGGAAGTAAAGAATTATTCATTCCCCCTCAAACCTCAACCATTGCTTCACACCTACCAAAAGCAGTTGGTACCGCTTTGTCGATTGCCAGAACAAAACACCTCGGTCTCAAAGGAGAAATTCCGGCCGACGCTGTTTCATTTTGCACCTTTGGAGATGCTTCACTTAACCACGCTTCAGCCCAAAGTGCTCTTAATTGTGCTCACTGGATTAGTTATCAAAACATTCCATTACCTCTTGTCTTCATTTGTGAAGATAATCATATAGGAATCTCCGTTCCAACCCCTTCAGAATGGGTTAAAAACTCGCAATCATCAACTCACTCAATGAAATATTTTGAATGTAATGGACTAAACTTAATTGAAACGTTTGAAGTAACAAAGAAAGCTTTTACCTATGCACGTACTTGGAAAAAGCCTTGTTTTTTAAGAATAAAAACAGTTCGTCTGCTTGGACACGCTGGTAGTGACATTGAAACCTCTTATCACAGCCTAAAACATATTGAGATTCACGAAGAAAAAGATCCTTTAAAAATTTCAGCTCAACTTGTTTATGAAAATAATTTATTGAGTTCTCAACAATTAACAAAAATGTATTCAAATTTAAAAGAACGTATCAATCGTATTGCAAAGGATGTAATTAAAAAAAATATTTTACAAAGTGCAGAACAAATCATGCACCCAATTCAACCTCGCACTAAAATAAAAGTAGCCCCTGAAGCGATTAATCAAATCATTCGTGAAAAAATTTTTGCAAATGACTGGCCTCAGCTCAGTAATACTCCCCACTCAATGGGCCGTTTAATAAATTTAGGCCTAACAGACATAATGGCACACTATCCTTATGCCCTTATTTTTGGAGAAGATGTTGCAAAAAAAGGTGGTGTTTACAACGTCACAGCAAAACTAGAAAAACGTTTTGGCCGTAAAAGAGTTTTTAACTCCCTCTTAGACGAAACAAGTATATTAGGAACTGCAATAGGGCTAGCGCATAACGGGTTTCTACCTATTCCCGAAATTCAATTTTTAGCTTATATTCACAATGCCCAAGATCAACTTCGTGGAGAAGCGGCTACCCTTAGCTTTTTTTCTAACGCTCAATATACTAATGGTATGGTTATTCGAGTGGCAGGGCTAGCTTATCAAAAAGGCTTTGGCGGGCATTTTCATAATGATAACTCCTTAACCATCTTTAGGGATCTGCCAGGAGTTATTGTTGCATGTCCATCCAATGGAGCAGATGCTGTCATGATGATGAGATCATGTGTTAAGGAAGCTTATGAGCATGGTAAAATCTGTGTCTTTGTAGAGCCTATCGCCTTATATCCCATCAGAGATTTACACGAATCGGGTGATGCTCAGTGGAGCTTTGATTACCCAAAAAATATTGATCAAACGATACCGGTAGGGAAATTTCTTGTTGAAGGTAAAGCAAAAGAGCTATGCATACTTAGTTATGGCAATGGTTTTTATCTCAGTAATCAAGCCAAAAAAATACTTAAAGAAAAATATAAGATAGATTGTAAACTCATCGATTTACGCTGGATTACACAATACGATGAAATAACTCTCAGTGAAGAACTATCAAAATCAGAGCATGTGCTTATTGTAGATGAATGTCGTAAAAGTGGATCTGTTAGTGAGGCCCTGGTAACAATGATGGTTGAAAAGTGTCATCCTCTACCAAAAATTAGTCGTCTCTGTGGTCATGATACATACATTCCCCTAGGAGATGCTGCCAATTTAGTTCTCCCCCAGGTTGAAGATATCATTGCAAGCTCACTTAACCTACTCGGGAGAAAATCATGACAAAAAAAACCGCTGTTGTCATTTGTCCTGGCCGAGGAACTTACTCCAAAACGGAACTTGGATACTTACATAAGTTTCACCAAGATAAAAAAGAAGTCATCGCAACAATTGATCATTTTAGAAAACAACAGTCCCAAACATCTGTCTGGGACATAGATGGACGAGAAAAATTTAATCTTAAAGAGCATATCCCTGGAGAAAATTCCGCCAGCCTCATATATGCTTGCAGTTATTGTGATTTTATAGACATTAATCAAGATGAATATGAAATTGTTGCGATTACGGGAAATAGTATGGGCTGGTACATAGCTTGCGCATGCGCAGGTGCGGTAGATCCAAAAAATGCAATTAATATTATTAATACCATGGGCTCACAAATGAAAAATGGCCTTATTGGTGGTCAACTTGTTTACCCTGAAGTAGATGAGAATTGGAATCATAGTATTGAGCTTTCTCAACTTATTGAAAAAAAATTAATCGAAGTTAATCAACTTGATCAACACGAAGCCTATACTTCAATTTACTTTGGTGGCCTTAGAGTTATTGGAGGAAATGATTTAGCACTTCGTTGGCTTTTAAAAGAGTTGCCACCAGTTCAAGATCGTTTTCCCTTTAAACTACCAGGTAACGCCGCTTTTCACACTCCTCTATTGGAACAAACAGCACTAAAGGCTCAAAAAGAATTACTACCTAGTTTATTTCAAGCGCCCAAGATTCCCATTATCGATGGCCAAGGAAAAACGTGGATGCCGTACTCAACAAACTTAACAGACCTTTGGAAATACACTCTTGGACATCAAGTACACGAAACCTATGATTTTAATAAATGTATTGAAGTTGCTATTAAAGAATTTGCTCCTGATCATCTTATTATCACGGGACCAGGAATGACTCTGGGTGGAGCAGTTGCTCAGTCGCTTATTAAATATAATTACAAGGGACTCAAGAGCAAGAATGATTTTAAAAATTTACAATCAGATACACCTTATGTACTAGCTATGGGTGAACCAAAACAAAGAGAATTAGTTCTATAATTAATGAGAGGTTAATATGTTTAAAGAATTAGATTTTATGAATTTAGATAGTTTACTAACACCAGAAGAGCTACAAATAAAAGAGTCTGTTCGTAAATTTGTCACTAAAGAATACATGCCCACAGTTTCTGAAAATTTTGAAAAGGGTCACTTTGATAAATCTATTATTCCAAAGCTTGGAGCGATGGGATTATTAGGAGCAAACCTCCCAGAAGAATATGGATGTGCTAATCTTAATAACATCAGCTACGGAATTATCAATCAAGAACTTGAAAGAGGTGACTCCGGTTTAAGAAGTTTTGCTTCCGTACAGAGTGCACTGGTAATGTATCCAATCTATGCCTTTGGAAGTGAAGAGCAAAAAAAGAAGTGGCTGCCACAGCTTGCTGCTGGTGAAAAGATTGGATGTTTTGGGCTAACAGAACCTGACCATGGCTCGGATCCTCAATCGATGATTACAAATGCAAAAGACGGTGGAGATCATTACATACTTAATGGTGCAAAGATGTGGATCACTAATGGTTCAATGTCTGATATTGCCATCGTATGGGCCAAACTCGACGGTGACATTAGAGGCTTTATTGTTGAAACAAACCTAGAAGGTTTTACCCAACCTCTTATAAAAGATAAGTATTCTTTACGTGCAAGTATTACGAGTGAGCTTGTTTTTGATAATGTAAAAATACCTAAAGATGCAATTCTTCCTAATATTAAAGGCATTAAAGGTCCACTCAGTTGTCTAACTCAAGCAAGATATGGAATTGCATGGGGAGCCATTGGAGCAGCTCAAGCATGCTTTGATGAAGCCCTTGAGTATACAAAAGAGAGAACTCAGTTTGGAAAGCCAATCGCAGGCTTTCAACTTACACAACAAAAGCTTGCTGTCATAGCCACAGAAATTACCAAAGCTCAATTTATGACTTACCAGTTAGGAAAGTTAAAAGATGCTAAGAAATACACCCCTTCCCAAGTTTCTATGTGTAAAAGAAATAATGTTGATATGGCATTACAAACTGCACGTACCACCCGAGGAATGTTAGGTGCTAACGGCATAAGCAGTGAATATCAGTCAATGCGTCATATGTGTAACTTAGAATCAGTTTACACTTATGAAGGAACACATGAAATTCACACACTTATAGTTGGAATGGAGTTAACAGGACTCGCTGCGTTTAAATAAAATAGCTGCGCTGACTTTTCAGCATAAAAATTTTGGGGTATTTTTTTCTAAAGTTTTAAGAGAGGGAATAAATGAAAAATATTATCATTATTGTTTTTGCGGTATTACTTTTTTCACAATTTGTAGATGCCAAAGTTGATCCGTTCAATACCTATCGCTGGAACAGAGAAAACGTTCAAAATAGTTCCAGCCGAACCCAAAAGGGAAATTGGTATGAATGGTGGTATTATAAAGTTGTAATTCCTGAAACGAAAGAATCATTTTTCTTTGTCTATGGTGTGGTGAATCCCCAGGATACACATAAACAACTCAAAGGAACTCGCTCATATGTGGGCATGGGTGACTTTACAGCTAAAGAACAAGTGGAGCACACAGTTTCAATTGATGACTTTCATGCAAAGTATGATCGAACTTACGTCGAAGTTGACGGCCATATTGCCACTGATAAAAACCTAACTGGAAACCTGACCTCTGAAGAAGGAAAAAATTATTACTGGGATATCTCAGTTCAAAGAAACTGGACCTTCAATGCAACCGGATGGGCCACAGGAAAAAATATTACCAATATTGAATGGTACCCTGCTCAAGCAGATGCTACTTGTAACGGTGTAATCGAAAGTAACGGGAAACTTTACCACTTAGTAGATGCTCCATGCTATCAAGATAGAAACTGGGGCAGCTCATTTCCAAAGTGGTGGACTTGGATTGTTTCAAATCATTTCAAAGGTCACCCTGAGACAAGTATTGCAATTGGAGGAGGACACCCCAAATATTTTAATCGCAACCTTCCATTAAAAGGTGTTGCTGTTGGACTAAGACATAAAGGAAAAGTTTATGACTTTCGTCCCAACGACTTTGATAAAGTTAAAATTGATATTAACTTTGGTAAGTGGGAAGTAATAGCTGAAGATAAAAACTACCGGCTTGAAATTTCTGCAACAGCACCCAAAAGTTCATTTATGGACCTTCAATTCATGACTCCAACAGGTGAAATCTTTCATGACTATGAAACTTTAACAGGTAAATTAACCGTTAAGATTTTTAAAAAGAAAGGGTTTATTGTTAGAAAATGGGTACTAGAGGAAACTCTTTATTCTGATCTTGCAGGTATTGAATATGGTAGCCGTGAAGTTAAAGAGATATTTAATATAAAAGCCAAGTTATAATTATTCAAAATAAATCAACTTAAAAAGGTCGCAAAATTTTATTGTGACCTTTTTAATATTTTCCCAAATATACTAATCATTTGATTTAATCAATGACCTATAAATCGACTCTTGCGTAAAGGGTTTATCAATGAAGCCATCTACCATAGTCTCCAACACACTCAAAGAAATACTGCCTGTAGAGTTTGATATCCCTCCTGTGATAATATAAAACTTCGATTTACTGCTATTTTTTAACTTACGGGCTTCTTGAATAAATCTGTCCCCAGACATATTAGGCATTTTCATATCAGTGCAAATATAATCATAACTTTTAAGCTTAACCTTTGCTAGTGCATCAGCTCCATCTATCGCTCCGTCTACTACTAAACCAAAGTCCTCAAGCTCTTCTATGAGAAGGTCTCGTATTTCTTCTTCATCATCAACGACAAGTGCTGTACCACTTAATCTCCCAATTTCCGTGACATCTTCAACCTCTTCTCTAACCTCTTCGCTCACAATAGGTAATACAATACAAAACGTACTTCCCTTTCCTAACTCTGAATCAATAATAACTTCACCGTGCATTTCTTTAGTATAATTACTGACAAGTCCCAACCCAATACCTGTTCCAACACCCTCAGGTTTAGTCGTAAAAAATGGCATTAATATTTTCTCTCTAATATCATCAGAAATCCCCGTTCCATTATCAGAAACACAAAAGTGGACCTTCTTCCCTTCCATTTTTGTTGTAAGCCGAATCTCTCGCTGATCAACTTCTTCCGTGGCATCTTTGGCATTACTAATAAGATTCATTACAACTTGCTGCATTTTCCCAACATTTCCCTCTATTAGCATTGGACTCGGATCGTGTGAATTTACAATCTTTATATTATCATTTG
>JABJPQ010000030.1 GCA_018663815.1 Halobacteriovoraceae bacterium
AATGTCTCGATGAATAATATTAAATGGCTTACCTGTTAGCTTATCTTGAAAGGTATGTGCGTACTGAAGTGCAATAGATACCTGTGAAACAATATAAGTTGATATTTCAACAGGAAACACGTATTTCATTTGTTTTAATCGATCTAAAAATTGTTTTAAATTTGCCCCGTCGACATACTCCATAGCTGAGTAGAGTTGCTCATTAACAAGACCATAGTCATAGACTTGAACAATATTTGGATGAAGTAAACTAAAAGTGACTTTTAACTCATCTTCAAACATTTGTACGAAAGAGGTATTTTTTGAATACTGTGGCTGAACCATTTTTATGGCCACAATTTTATTGGCTTGCTCACCAAGGTAGCTGGCTCGACATATCTTAGCCATACCTCCATCAACAAGGTGATCCAAAATTAAATATTTACCAAATCGTTGGTATTTTTGTTTACCCATTAATTATCCTCAAATTCTTATCGACATAAAATGATAAGCCTTTAAGGATTTCCCTAAAACTGTAAAAGATTGATTTATTCTAATGAGTTACGCAGGTTCTAGAGTGCTCTAGTCATAAACCCAGGAATAGTCACCTTTATGGGTTCAGCCTTAACGTCTTCCTGACAAAAGCCCATAATTTTATGTTGGCCAAGCTTCCAATCGAGGTAGTTTTGATGAGCTTTTAACTGATGACTAAAGTCCAGTAAACTCACCCTTTTATAACCCGATTTTTCTATTTCTGAAACAATATGAGCCACACCTTTGGCCGTATTTAAGTCAGCATATACTAAAGCCACTTTAAAATGAATGCACTTTGTAAGGTATTCAGAACTTTCACCCAACCAAAAAGAAAACTTCGATTCCTTACTTAGAGGGGCAATCAAAACCTCATGTGTAAGGGTTGCATCGTGATACCAAGAAAACCGCGAAAAACTAAGATCATCATCCCAGCTTTGTTCATTATATCGTCCTCCACTTAGCAAAACTTGTGACTGAGATATAGGTCTACGGGTTTGGTTAATAGAACAAGCACTTAATAAAAAAACAAACAAAATACAAATGGTCTTAATCATAACCTCTTCCTTGTGTCTCCAATGAACTTGATTATCTCCTTAAAGACATCCTTTCGACAAGTTTCATTTAGGATATCATGTCGCATTTTTGGATAATTAAGTGTACGTACAAATTTTTTATCCATACCGGAAATAAAAAGCTTTGTTTTTTCAGCATCGACAACTCTGTCATCCCCTGAAATCAAAAAAAGACTCGGGGTCTGTATAAAGTAGCTAAGAGTATTAATCTTTTTTGTCGCATTTGCGGTCTCAACTCCAAGCTGAATTGTAATTGATTTGGAAATAAGGTGATCATGTAAAAATGAGATTGCTTTTTCTTTATCATGACTTAAGTCATAAGCATTATAAATTAATGGAACCCTTACCAAACTTAGTGCATCTGGTAGATTCGACAAAAATTGAAAGACTGTTTTGGGCAATGCTATTTTCGGTTTGATACAAGGATTGGAGAAGATAAAACTATCTACTCTAAAAGGTATTTTATACTCTTGGTTCGTCATTGTTCTTAAAACAACCAAACTGCCCAAACTATGAGAGATCATAACCGTCGTTATTTCACGAGATTTTTCTTGATAAAATTTTTTATTACAATGTTCTAAAAAATTTAAATAATCTTTAGTAAATGTCTCAAACTTATCAATATAGCCACGATGCCCACCACTTAGACCGTGCCCAAACAAATCCATCACTGAAATAATAACTTCTCCACCAAAGTGACATCTCAAAGCATCAAATAGATCATCATGCCTTCTATGGTACTCAATCATCCCATGCTGAAAAATAACATGGACTATTTTTTTCTTAGACGCTAGTTTTTTGAGGGGTAAATAATGTTTATAATAAATATGCGAATTATCACGAAAACTAGACGGAAAAACACCGTCTTCAATTTTATGTAGCGCTGATGTCTTAACCATGAGTTAAATAGTTTTGAATAGCTTCTTTAGCATCCTCATTTAAATCAACAAAACGAAAAGAGAATCCTTGTCCACCATCAAGTAATCTCACAACTTCACCTCCTGCCACAAAGTGATGTTCAGTATTATCCGGATGTACATTAATAGATATTCCATCTCCAACATTCGCTGGTACATGATCAATTAAAACCTGCATCCCACCAATCGAAATATCCCTGCAAATCCCAACATAAACTTCTTGCTTATTTTCTAAGTACATACGTGCAATAAATGGTTTACGTATATTTTTTCTCCTATCCTCTTCAGTGATAGGAGGAGGAGTCTCTTCAAATACTTCAGCATAATCTGAAAAGTCGGCTAGCATTGTCCAGTCAGTCATTCCTCTTAAAAATAAAAAAGTCTTTTCATTAATTCTATTTTCACGATAAAGTTTTTGTATTATTTCTAAGGAATAAGGACCATACTCAACATCTTGTCCCCCTCTGTCTGTTCCAATTTTTAGAAAGATAGAGTTTTCATTGTTTGATAATACTTTTAATGACATTTCTCCTTGAATGACTTCAGGAAAATCATCTTCAACTGTCACTTTTTCTTGGTTAAACTCCTCTACGTCTTTAACCTTTACCCAATTTTCATACCCTTTCGTCCAAATATAATCATCATCACCGATACTTCCGGCTTCAATAAATTTATCTATAACTATTTTTTCAACAGGACCTTTTCGTTCCCCATCTTCAACATAGTACCATTTACCATCCATAAAATTGCTCCCTACTTAAGGTGTCATTACTAGCAACAGAATTCACCTAACATCAAAAATTCTATCTACCTAAGATAAGATTATTTTACCTTAAATCAATGAGATGCATTTATTTAAGGTAAGTTTTTCCTCTCGATTAAAGTTTTTCCGACAGGTTCCGACAAGTATTGTGAAGTTTAAACTTACAAGGTCAGTAATTATGAAAGGTAGTATTCTTTATTTAGTTTTACTCTTAACTTTTGTTTCTTGTGCAGAGGAAGTCTTTACTCAAAATAATGATGATGCGTCATTAACCACGAATACAGTTGAAACATTTGACCTAGATTATTGTGCTCAAATGAAACCTGTGAAGCCACCTGTCGACATATTATATCTTATCGATAACTCTGGAAGTACTCTCGCTAGTAGTTTCCAAGAAATTAAAAGCCAAATACAAAGCACAATTAATACAATTTCAAAAGATTTTGATTATCATATTTACTTTGCACCTCTTAATGCTAGCGCACAAGATAGCATTCAAGGTTATCCTTTAATTGTAAGTGATCCTTCCTCTATCCCAAATATAGCCTCAGTAAATATTATTCAACCCGAAAACCTTAATATGTTTGCTCAGGCAAGTGGAAATAATAGCGAACATGGGCTTCAAAGAGTTAAAAGTATTATTGACTTTAATAGGGGCAATGGAATATTTAGAAACAATGCTAATACAATTACAGTTATGATCTCAAATGGTGATGACACTCAAACTCAAACAACAATAGGTGGAAATATAGTGTTTGATCCTATTGTTTATGCTCAACTTAGAGATGGGTTTAAAGCATATACAAGTAAATACGCTCAATCAAATACGATTACAAACCCTCTTAACTTAGAATCATTTCGTTTTATTTCACTCGTTGCGCACTCGGCATGCAACGGTTGGAAAAAAGGGACAACGTATAAAATGATGTCAGCCGACCTCTATGACTATCAAGGCCTTAGTGATAACAGCACAAATAAGGATAGTTATGATTTGTGCTCACAAAATTATTCAAACATGTTTAATGCTGTAAATAATAGTATTAAAGCTATCATTGAAGGCTATCACTATGATCACTGGAGAATAAGCTCAGCCAATGAATCCCAAATACAAGAAAACGATATTACATTAATTAAATATAATAAAAAAAATGGAACATCTGAGAATATACCAACTGGAGCCGTAAATGGTTTTGAATATCTAGGGTACAAGGCAGACCAAAACACCAGATATCTTCCAAGCCTAGGTGAGCCTGCAACAGGACTAATAGTAAAGCTTAACGGAACAGCAAGGGTGATCTACCCTGATTGTGTCATCGCCAAAACGCGAACCCCAACGGAATACTTTGGCTACTTTGCTATACCAAGAGATCCTGAGATTTCAACCATAAGAGTAGAAATTCGAGGTCAAGTCATTCCTCAATCGGCAGCTAATGGCTGGTCATTTTTAGGCTGGCGAGATACTCTCAATATAAAAGTTCCTGGTCCGACAGATGCAAGCACAATACCAGAGTTAAATAAATCCGGATATTTTCTTCAACTCCATGGCAATGCTATTTTTACCAATGGTCAAACAATAAATGTTTATTATAAACCAAAAGCTAATTAGGCCATTGAAGATTTTTGCTGATTTGAATCAATAACTCTATTCATAAATTGAATATTAGGTAACAGTTTTTTTACTTTTAAATAATTCACTTCAACGGATAATGATTTTCCATCCGCTGCAATAATCGCCTCACCTACAATTCCATGATCTCTCGCATCTTCAAGGCTTTCAATTCCAATAAACATCTTTTTTTCTTTCCAATAGTTTAAAAGATCACTAACAGGAACAAGTGTAAACGCACCATCGATATTGGGTTGAGACTTTAATATTTTCCAAATGTTCTCTAAAAATGTTTGACATTTTTTACTGACTTTTAATTTCTTGTCTTCTGTAAGATGTTTTTCTGTATTGTAAAAAATAAACAGCGATCGAACACGATCAATGTCTTGCATGATAAGTACTTTAGGTAAACCATCCTTATCTGTTTCGATCTGCATTAGACCTAAACTTTCTAGGATAATTACCAACTCATCCATTTTAGCTTCAGTAATCCCAAAAATTTCATGAGAGTAAAGAGAAATTGTTTTTTTATGAACCGCAACTCCTCTCTCATGCTTTTCACCGTGAGCACGATAAACAAGAAAGAGCATACCAAGAATTTTTATAATATCTGCCGTCTTAAAAAACTCATAACCTTTATGTTTTCCTGCACCATAAATAACTGAGGCTGAATTTGATTCCAGTTCTTTAATCCTAGCATTTGCACCACGAAGTCTATTTGCAAGTGTATTAATAATCGTTTTAAACCAAGGGTTAAGACCTGACATGGTTTTACTAAATGCCGTAAAAGAAATCTCAATGACATCCGATGAAACCATGGCCGCAGCAGAGCAAGATCTTTTTCCGCCTCCATCATCAGCAAAATAAGCCATCTCGCCGATAACTTCACCAACTCTTAAAACGGCAATCTCAACAAAGCCCTTCCCTTTAGGTTTAAAAAGTCTCAATTGCCCATTTTGAATAATATATAATGAGTTGGCTTTTTCACCATCATTAAAAAGCACCTCTCCTGGCTTTAATCTTCTCAGCCCAGACTTAGGTGCTTTAGAATTTGCTTTTGCAACACTTCCCAATTTACAACCTTTCTATAATAATACTTAAAGCTTCTCCGCCACCAATGCAAATAGCGGCACAACCTAGCTTAGCATTTTTTCTTTCCATCGCATTTGTTAATGTTAATAAAATTCTAGCGCCACTTGCACCAATTGGATGTCCTAAACTAACGGCTCCTCCAAAAACATTAACTTTACTTTCGTCTAATTGTAACTCTTTCATTGCAACCATGGTAACAGCGGCAAAAGCTTCATTTATTTCCCATAGATCAATATCATTAACTGAGAGATTTAGATTTTTTAAATTTTTATTTATGGCCGCTACCGGTGCTATTGTAAACCATGTTGGCTCTTGAGCGTGCCCGGCCCATCCTAATATTTTAAACTTTGCTTGCTCTTTATATTCTTCTCCGGCCAGCACAAGTGCTGTAGCTCCATCATTAATAGTAGAGGCGTTTGCTGCTGTAATTGTCCCATCTTTTTTAAACGCAGGTCTAAGCGAAGAAATTTTATCAAATCTAACCTTTCCCGGTCCTTCATCATCTTTAACCTCAGTTTCACCTTTTCTGCTTTTAATCACAACAGGTGTAATTTCAGACGCAAATACTCCGTCTGCTTGAGCAGCTTGAGCACGTTTAAAAGAGTTAATTGAAAAATTATCTTGGGCCTCCCTCGTTAAATCAAATTTTTGAGTACATTCCTCAGCACAATTTCCCATTGGTTGATCAGAGTAAACATCCCACAACCCATCCCATTGCATTGAATCCTTAA
>JABJPQ010000029.1 GCA_018663815.1 Halobacteriovoraceae bacterium
CCGTCACTTCAATTAGCTGAGCTTGAGTAGCAGCATCGCCATCACCGTCACCACTACCTGCATTCGCCTGTGCTTCGGCCAATAGTTTTTCTAGTTCTTCAATTCGCTCTTCTTTAGCTTTAACTGTTCCTTCAAGATCAGCATTCTTAGTCTCTAGATCACTAATGACATTTAGCTTCGCCGACAATTCACTTTGCAATCTTGCAACCTCAGCTTTAAGTGCCTCATCTCCCCCACCATCAACACTAACGTGAGAGGTTGTTGGCAGTTGATCAAGCGGCATAACAGAAGGAATACTTGAAGGATCAACATCAAGACCTCCTCCTCTAAAAAGAGAAGATTTAAGTGCAGTAGAGTTTTGAATAATTGAGTCTAAATAATTCTTAACCACAGTTGCTGGAATTTGATGTTTTAGGTTATGATATTTTTTTCTATTATAAAAATATACCCACAGAATAATTGCGGATAAAATCACCAACAACCCCATCTGTAAGACAAAAATTTGGGTGGTGTATTTATCTAAATAATTAAGTATTGCTTCCAAGCTAATCCCTCCGTGGATATTACCGCATTTGGTATAACATATTAATTATATGGACTAAGTTGAAAATATGCAAACGCATTATAAAGAGAAAAAAATACCCAACTATTTCGATATTTTCCCTAAGATATGGGAATGAAGTGGATCACTGGCCGCAATGACAGAGTCTTTATCTATGTTAAACCTTTTTCCATCAAAGTCTGTCACTTTTACTCCAGCTTCTCTGCAAATTAAAGTCGCAGCAGCGACATCCCAAGGCTTTAAATTTTGTTCCCAATAAGCATCAAAATTTCCATTTGCAACATAACAAAGTTCCAAAGCCGCACTTCCTAATCTTCTGACGGCCCGAGCTCCTACAATGTTTTTTCTAAAAGTTGATAATTGTCGTTCAAACTTATGGGTAATATCGTAAACCGGAGCTGGTGAAAAAATACATTCATTCATTTTTTTATCATTAAACGCATTTTCAAGTTTATACGTTTTAAGTGGGTTAATTCTAAAATCAATTAAAAAAGCTCCTTGATCTTTTGCCGCAAAAAAACACTCTCCTGAAAGTGGGTTATACACCAAACCTGCCAAGCCTTTACCATTGTGCATAAGAGCAATTGAAACAGCGTAGATAGGAATTCCATTAACAAAATTATTTGTTCCATCAAGTGGATCTATAATCCAAACAAATTCAGCCCCTTTATACTGTGATAGTCGTCTTTTATTTTTAGAGTAATCTTCTTCAGACATGATTTTATGTTTAGGAAACTTATTCGTTATGGCCTGTAAAATAAATTCTTCTGAAGCTTCATCCGCTTCAGATGCAATTCCCTCATGCCCCTTATTAATAATACTGAGCATTTTGCGCTCTTTTTGGTATTGCAATATTATTTCACCTGCTTCATAGCCAATATCTTGCATAAACTTGAGGAGGTCATTAATATTTTTTTTATTAATCTTCATTTGAATCTGTTAATAGTGTTTCTAAAAGTTCAGGGCTTTCAATATAAACTGAGTTGTCCTTACCAGCAATGGCATAACTTTCATCAAACCAATGTCCCATATCAACCATTTTACATCTTTCATTACAAAAGGGTCTAAACTCTGATGTGTAATAGTTAAACTTTTTTTTACAACTTGGGCAATTCACTTCTAGTTTTTTAGCTTCCATATTTTTCCTGACAAAAATAAAAAAAATTCTGTTTAAGCTTATCATTAATAGCATAGCGCTTATTATTAATCACCTCAACAGGTATTAATCCTTTCACACTGTTTAGAAGATACACGTGATCATATTGAGTAAGCCCATCTTGGTTAATAATTTTTTCTTCAAATAACACCTTTCTTTGGTCACAGTACTCAGCAAAAAGCGCAAGAGTAACTCCTCTTAAGAAAAAATCTCCCTGAGGTGTAAAAAATTCTCCGTCGCGCTCAAAAATGATATTTGAGCTGCTCGCTTCAGTCACTTCTTGTTGACTTGTAAAAAGAACATCATCAAACCCATCACGAATAGCTTGTTTTTTAAAATGTAAACTTTGAAAATAGCTCCCAGACTTGATTGGCACATAATGACGACTATAAGGTGATTCAAATATCTTTAATTTAAGTGACTTTTCCTGGGTACTAGCAAGGTCATTAATCGTGATCTTGACGGCAATGTCTTCTTGGCTAAAATGGGCCGTAGCCAAAGAAAGTTTCCCTTTAGTGTAGAAACTAATCCTAAAGTAATGATTAGGATTTTCTTTACAAAGAGTGGCAAAGTCAAATTGTTGCAAAAAATATTTCTTAAATTGTTCTAAAGATAAATGATCTAGCCCATATGTACGCACCACTGCATTATATAGCCGATCTATATGTTGTTGAAATCCAAAGACAATTGATGAGTTAGTCCTAAAAGAAGTAAAAACTGACTCACCGTACAATTCATGGCGCATTTTAAACATGCTTTTTTATACATTGACCTATGGAGATTGAACAGATGGATTTGTCATGGTAATTATAGGCGTGAAAAAAGAGAGAGAATTATCTATTATTGGCTTTGGGAATCAAGCAAAATCTTGGTCCCTAAACTTGCGCGATTCGGGCTATAATGTCTTTATTGGGCTAAGAAAAAACTCAAGCTCTCAAGCTGCAGCAAACTCGCTTGGTTTTAAAACATTTTGTTTTGAGCAGGATGAAATCCCCACTGATGCATTTGCTCTTTTAATTCCCGACGATCAGCACGAACAAGCACTAAAAATATTAACGGCCGTAAACCATTCAAAAAAAGCTGGTCTTTATGCCCATGGCTTCTCACTTGATCAAAACCACTTAGCTGATAAGTACCCTCATTGGGATCATGTTTTATTAGCCCCAAAGTCCATCGCCAGCGAACTTCGTTTCCTATATGAAACGAAAGGAAGCTTAGGTGGTTTTTATTCCCTTGATGCTGCTAACAATTTCACACTTTCACAGCTAACAGAGCTGGCTACGGCCATTGGGCTAACAAATATTTACCCCGCCAGTGCAAAAGAAGAAACTCAGGCAGATCTTTTTTCTGAACAAACAATTCTTTGTTCTCTTTTGCCCTATGGAATTTTAGAAGTTTATAACACTTTAATTAAAAGGGGCTATTCAAATGAGCTAGCTTTTTATGAGTGCTTTTATGAAAGTAAACTCATCATCGATACAATGCTAAAAAGAGGTCCCAAAGATTTTTTTAATCTTATTAGCCCAAATGCTTTAATTGGATCTGAAATCGGAAAAGATCTTTTTATTAATCAAGATTTCAAAGATAAGCTCAATCATCTCTTAGATAAAATCGAAAACAATCAATTTCAAGAAAGCATCCAAGACGTCGATATCGATAAACTAAGAACAAATATTTCAAATTTTTGGCAAGACCAATCCTTACATAATACTTATGAAAAACTTAGAGATACATTATGAAAAAACTCAACACCCGCTCAATAAGAAAAAGAAAAACAAATCCTGAAGCAAAAAAGCTACAAATGCTAACTTGTTATGATTTTCAAACTGCAAATGTACTTAATACAACTGAGCTTGACCTTATTTTGGTTGGGGATAGCGTTGGAAATGTTGTTCTCGGTTACGACACAACGGTGGAAGTCAGCCTAGCAGAAATGAAAATTTTTTCTGCTGCCGTAAAAAGAGGTGCTCCGGATAAGTTTGTCGTGGCTGATTTACCTTTTGGCTCATACGCAACTTATACAAGTGCGATTGAAAACTCTATCTCTCTTTTTCAATCAACAAAAGTTGAAGCGCTTAAGCTAGAAGGTGCCAATGAGGAAAATTATAAAATTATTAAACGCCTCACAGAGATAGGCATTCCAGTCATGGGACATATTGGCTTAATGCCTCAATCAGTTCACTCACAAGGTGGTTATTATAAACACGGAAAACATCTTGAGGATAAAATACGACTACAAAAGGAAGCTTTAGAACTTGAAGCAGCAGGCTGTTTTGCCATTGTACTTGAGTGCGTAGAAGCTAGCTTGGCCAAAGAGATCACTGCTCAAATTAATATTCCAACCATTGGCATCGGCTCTGGTGTAGATTGTGATGGGCAAGTTCTTGTCATCAACGACTTATTAGGCATGACAGAAAATAAACCTAAATTTGTCACACCTGTCGCAAATCTGTTTCAGGTAAAAAAAGAACTCATTTCTAAATATCTACAATAATATGAATCTCACAATCGATATTGGAAATACCAATCAAACATATTCATACTTTAATAATAAAGAACTAACCATAGGAAGTCTCGCACAACTATCAACAGACATAAGTATGGCAAAAAAAATACTCGTAAGCTCTGTTAACGATGATTATTTAAACCTCATCCCCAGTCCATATATTTCTATAAAGACACTTATAAATAATAATCAACTTCTAGACATGCCCATAAATTACACAAGTACTTTAGGCCAAGATCGCTCAGTACTCGCTTACTATCTTTACAAAAAGTATCCAGGAACAAGTGTTATCATCGACAGCGGTACATTTACTACGCTAGATATTGTTACTAAAGATGGATACCAAGGGGGATATATTCTTCCGGGTCTTGAAGTGCTAAAACAGACATACCAAGCAGGCACAAATTTAAGATCCACCAGCTTAGATCCCATAAAAAAAGAGTCGATCCCGACATCAACATCAGCGGCTATGTCGGCAGGACTAATGGCCACATTCCTTTACCCACTAGAATCAATTATTCAAAAGATAGAAGCTCCCCGCATTTTCATGACAGGGGGAAGTGCCACGATTATTCATAATCACTTTGAACAACGACCTCATATTCATTACGAAAAAAACCTTATGCATATGGCACTACAGTTTATTGCGACGGAGGTTTTTTAATGAAAATTCTACTCGGCGTTTGTGGCTCTATCGCTGCATATAAAACCTATGATTTAGTTCGCTTACTTTATAAAGATGGCCACCAAGTAAAAGTGATTCTCACAACTGGGGCACAAAAGTTTATTAAACCGGAAACATTTTTATATTTGGGTGCACAAGAAACCTATTGCGCGGGTGACGACTTTAAACCAGAAAAAAAAATAACCAATGTGCTCCATATTGACCTTAAAGACTGGTGCGATATTTTTGTGATTGCTCCGGCCAGTGCCAATACTTTGGCCAAGCTAGCTCACGGGCAATGTGATGATTTATTATCCAGTGTTTTTCTAAGCGCTGAACAAAAAAGAAAGATTATTTTTCCCGCTATGAATACCCAAATGTATCAAAACACCATCACTCAAAAAAATCTCCAAATATTATCTCAACTTAACCAAATATTTATTCATCCGCCTAGCTGTGGAGAGCTGGCTTGCGGCGAAGTTGGAGATGGCAAACTCCCCGCGATAGAGGCCATTGCTGATTTTGTTCAATGCTATCACCCGCAGATAAAACAAAAAACCATTCTCATTACAACTGGTTCGACAATCGTACCGCTTGATCCTGTTCGATATATAACTAATCCTGCCAGCGGAAAAACCGGCTGGGAATTAACTAAAAACTACCTTTCATATGGCCATAAAGTAATCCTTGTTTATGGACACACAGCAAATTTTCCGGCCATGCACCTAAAACAACACCCCGACCTCATGCTCATAAAAGTACAAACAACAAATGAGATGGCCAGTGCGGTAGCAAAGCACTTTCCTGAATCAGATGTTTTCATTTCAAGTGCGGCCGTTAGTGATATTGAGGTCAAGTTTCAAGATAAAAAAATAAAAAAATCTGATCAAAAAAGCTCTTTTGATTTTAGCTGGTCCACAGATATCCTAAAAGAGATGTTACAACAAAAACAACAACAGCTGATTATTGGTTTTGCAGCAGAAACAAATGACCTGCAAGAAAATATGCAAAAAAAATGGCAAAACAAACCAGTCGATTTATTTATTGGAAATCAAGTTCACAATGGATCAGGCTCCCAGCAACAAGGGTTTGGTGTAGATGAAAATGAATACTTTTTATTAGAAAAGGGTAAAGTATCAGGGCCAATAAGTTTATCCAAAGCAGAGCTCGCCAATACCATTCGATTATTTACGGAAGAAAATTATGTTAACCGTCTTTCATAGCGCCCTAGAGATTCAAAGTGCTTTAGCAAACAAAAAAGAGATTGGTTTTGTTCCAACGATGGGAAATTTACACCCTGGCCATTTATCTCTCATAAAAAAATCGTTGCAGGAAAATAATCTTACCGTAATTTCTATTTACGTAAATCCTACCCAGTTTGCAATCGGTGAAGACTTTAATGATTACCCTCGTACATTGACAGAGGATGTGGCAAAAATAAAAAAGATTCTAAGCCATGATGACCATGTATTGGTCTTCGCACCCACATCTGATGCTGAGCTCTACCCTCATGGGAAAAAAGTTATAACGGCCACTGGTCCTTGTGATATTTTAGAGGGGTCTTTGAGAGCTGGACACTTTGATGGCGTTGTTACGATTGTCAAAAAGCTCTTTGAACTCATAGCTCCTCACAGAGCCTATTTTGGTAAAAAAGATTACCAACAATATGTTATTATTAGAGAACTTGTAAAAATGAACCAATGGCCAATTCAAATCATTGGAATGCCCATTATCAGAGAAGCATCAGGAATTGCGATGAGTAGCCGCAATAGCTTTCTTTCCCCCCATGAAATGCTATCAGCGATTAAGCTTAGAGAAACGTTACTCCAACTTAAAAGTGTCATCATGAGTAAGAATTATTCGCTAACACAAATCAACCAACAATTGGCTGACTATAACAAAGACCCCAATTTTAATTATCTCGCTCTGCATACTCAAGAAAGCTTAGCTCCAGTTTCTACTTTAAACCAAAAGATGATACTACTAGGTAATTACCAGCTCGGAACAACTAAACTGCTCGATAATATCGAGTTTGAAGGACCTGCATGAATTACGAAGAATACCAAATAAAGCTAGAAGAAAAAGCTACTCTCGTGAGTATCGTTTGCTCCAATTTTGAGTTTCATAACTCTTTAGAGCAAACTCAGGCTTCATTGATTGAGCTCAAAGAACTATTGAGAACACTCGGTGTCGAAACTGGTAGTTCGCATTTTCAAAACAAAAATAAAGTCGATCCAGCAACCATGTTAGGGGAAGGTAAATTAATCGAAATAGCTGAAGAAGCAAAACGTGAAGGATCATCTTTACTTGTGTTTGATTTTGAATTAACAGCAAGTCAGATGCGAAACATTAAACGCATTACCGGTCTGGAAGTTATTGACCGTTGTATGGTTATTCTCGAAATCTTTGCTCACCATGCTCGAACTAAAGATGCAAAAATACAAATTGAAATATCACGCCTTAATTATATGCTTCCTCGACTTCAATCTCTTTGGACTCACTTTTCAAAACAAAAAGGTGGTATTGGGATGAAAGGTGAAGGTGAGCAACAACTCGAAATCGATCGCCGAATCATTCGTGATAAAATTGCCTTTTACAAAAAACAGCTAATTGAAATTGAAAAGACAAGAAAAGAGCAACGCAAACATAGAGAACACAATGTAGTAACTGCAGCCTTAGTAGGTTATACCAATGCAGGTAAATCAAGCCTCATGAATAAACTTTGTAAAGTGAATGTCCTAGCTGAGAACAAACTTTTTGCAACCTTAGA
>JABJPQ010000052.1 GCA_018663815.1 Halobacteriovoraceae bacterium
TGAACCGGAAAATTCTACTGCTTTAGGTTATGGATTTAGGTGTGGTTTTCTCGGGCTACTTCATATGGATATTGTTCAGGAAAGACTTGAACGTGAATATGAAATGGATTTGATTACAACTGCTCCAACTGTTATATATGAATTATTATTAAAAGATGGTAAAACTAAATTAATTGAAAACCCATCAAAATTACCAGATTTATCTGTTATAGAAGAAATTCGTGAGCCAATTATAAATTTAAATATTCTTTTACCTAATGATTATGTTGGGCCTGTTATGACTTTAACTAATGATAAAAGAGGGATTCAAAAGAATATGCAATATTTGGGCAGGCAGGTCATGATTACATATGAAATTCCTTTAAGTGAAGTTGTTCTTGATTTTTTTGATAAACTTAAATCAATATCAAGAGGTTACGCATCAATGGATTATGAATTTTTAGAATTTCGTCCTGCAGATTTGGTAAAACTAGATATTATGGTAAATGGGGAAAGAGTTGATGCACTTTCTTTAATTGTTCATCGATCAAATAGTATTTTTAGAGGTAGAGAATTGGCTACAAAAATGAGACAGCTTATTCCACGACAAATGTTTGATGTCGCTATTCAGTCCGCGATAGGCTCAAATATAATAGCTAGAGAAACAGTTAAAGCAATGCGTAAAAATGTTTTAGCAAAATGCTATGGCGGCGATGTGTCTAGAAAAAGAAAATTACTTGAAAAACAAAAAGCAGGTAAGAAACGCATGAAAATGGTTGGAAATGTTGAAATACCTCAAGAAGCTTTTCTAGCAGTCTTGAAGGTTGATGATTAATGAATATTGTTGAAGAGGCTATTGAAAAAATTTTGCTTGAATTCACGCGTGAAATTAATTACGAAGATCTAAAAAGTGCTAAAGCTGCTTTTATCAATAAAACAGGTGATATCGATGAAGATGCTGCCGAGTATGAATCTCGAATGAATAGTTTTAACGATTGGTACCTGTTTAATTACCAGCGTGCTAATGGTACAAAAATTATTGATAATTGTGATCCAAAAATAGTGGGTGATAAAGACCTGTTAGAAAGCATTCAAAATGCGAAGTATTCAATCTTTTTATTTCAAAAAACAAATTTTAGAAAACAAATTGTCATTAAAGATATTCTTCACTCAGAAAAATTTACTTTAGCTACAGAGAATGGAACGTTATCTCTTTTTGAAGGAGACCTTTTTATTGGTCGTTCAGTGACATGTGATAATAAGACCTATTTAACTCATGGGCTTTGTACGCTTCCAAGTGAAGTATTACCTGCACTTAAAAAAGAATCAAAAAAGATTAGAAAGCTAAATAATTCAGATGAAGAAGAGGCTTTTTTATTAAATCTAGAGCGCCTTAAGACAAGGTCGCTACAATATGGGCATATTGATGCTGCAAAGATTTTTACTTTTTAAGGACACTTTTCTTTTTACGAGGATATAGAATATAAGGAATAACACCAGTCAGATTTGAGAACATGACAATAAAGAAGTAAATATTAAATAACGATGCCCCATTTGTAATACTAAAAAATCCCAATAATTTATCAAAGACTGCATGTCCAACACCTAGGCCAGCAGGAGCGATTGGTATAGCGATACTGATAAATCCTATCGGCATAATGGAAAAAGCGGTGGTTAAATTAAAGTCTCCTTGGGCAAAAGGAGATGTTAAATACCAAAAAATGAGCACGGCACCTGATTGAACGAGAACACTTAGACCGATTAGCAAGAGGAGCCTATTTCTAAAAAGGCACAAATCATTCCATATTTCTTCTAGCTTATTAAACAGACCGGCCATGATATTTTTTTTCTGAAAAAATTGAGAAATAAGAGGAGGTAACTGAGGCAGAAAAAAGATGAGCCCCAAGGTTAAAAAGACTCCTAAGACAAGAGCAATATTAACTTGTACTAATTTTTCAACTTCATAAGATAGAGCTGTCAGGGTCTTATAGTGAATAAGGGAGGTTATTCCTCCAACAAGGACCAGGCCTATTAGCCCAACAACTCGATCAACAAGTACTGATATAAGGAGGAATTTTTTAGTAAGGTTTTTATCTAATTCCTGAATATAAAAAATCTTAATAAGATCACCTGTAACACTTCCAGGAAGAACAGAGTTAAAGAAAATACCTATCCAATTAGAAATAAATAGTTTTAAGAAGTTTATGCTTTTTGCGGCACGTTTTTGTATGAGCACTTTTAGTCTAAAGGCTACGAGCATATGGTCAAGTTGGAGAGCAATTACGATTAAAGCAATTGTTAATGGTTTGTTCATTAACTGGCTTAAGAGGCTAAAATCAATTTTACCTGATGTTACTAGCCAGTAAATAAGTCCGGCAGCGAAGGAAAATTTTAATAAATTGGTAATGATTGTTTTTTGCATTAAACTGATATTAAACTTAAATGCAAGTTTAGACAAAGGGAATTTATGAAAGTTGCAATTATTCAACTTCGTTCTGTTTTGGACCCACAAAAAAACCTAGCGAGAATTGACGCA
>JABJPQ010000028.1 GCA_018663815.1 Halobacteriovoraceae bacterium
AATTATGTAAAAAGCATAATGTTTTATTAACAGGTTACAGCCCCCTAGGTTCCTCGGGAAGACCTGCGGAAATGACCGCTGAAAGTGAGCCTTCACTCTTAGACAACAAAGTTATATTACAAATCGCAAAAAAAAATAATAAATCTCCTGCTCAAATAATTTTAAATTGGGCACTGACCAGAGGAACTATTATCATTCCTAAAACTGTTACTCCTGCCCGGGCCATTCAAAATTTTTCGGCCCAGAACTTTGAACTTTCAGAAACTGATATGAACTCTATTAACGAGTTAGATGTTAATTTTCGTTATGTAAACGGAGGTTTTTTTACGCCTGAAGGTAGTCCATATACCCTTGCTAATCTTTGGGATGAATAGGTTAAAAAATACAAACCAATTCTTAATTAATAGCACTCGCTATTTGTGCAGAGATAATAAAAACAACTGTATATATAAGAGCAAGAACCTTCCAAAATAAGTGCGATTGCCTAATCTGCATAAAGTTGAACAGAATTAGTAAGAATTTTATTAAGCCCAATCCAACCAAGATCGTTCTTAAGCTATGAGATGGTGTTAATGAGATATCAATCCCATAACTTAAAATAGTGAGCGTAATTAAGGCCATAAACGTAGAAATGTATAAATTATTTTTTATTAAGTTCACTTTATCCCTTGTTTATAATAAGTAAATTACGGGAAATATCAAAACCCAAATTAAATCACACATATGCCAATAAATAGCTCCTGTATGAAAATTAAAATCATCCTCTTTAAATGGAAGCTCCTTATGAACCATAAACATGATAGAGATCAATATAAATATTCCAAGAACAATATGAAGGGCATGAAAGGCGGTTAAAATCCAATAATAATCAAAAAAGGTATTACTTCCTAATGAAAACCCATGACTAAATTTTTCTTTATATTCAAAAAATTTAATAATTAAAAAGCTGCACCCAAGTAGAAGGCCAAAAGCAAGGCTTCGCATTGTTTTTTTCTTCTCACCTTGATCAAAATATTTTGTGGCCATAGCGATAGAAAAGCCGCTGGTAATTAAAAGAATTGTGTTCATGGTTGCAAGAACTTGATTAAGTTCCATTCTTGAAGAGTGAAAAAGCTCTATATTGAGACTTCTTTGGTAAATAAATGTGACTAAAGCGGCACCAAAGACAATTAACTCAGAAAAGACAAAAATCCATACCATTAAGCCCCCAGGAGGATTTAAAATATCTTGATGTGATTTTTGTTCTATGTTTTGCACTTAAATACCTTTGACAAGAGTTTTATCATTTGAGTTGGCAGTTCATTTGCTCCGGAAATGATTTGATAGTTTTGCACTCCAAAAAGTTGTGGAAAATAAAATTTTGCATCTTTGTCGATCGCAAGAGACAAAATATCAATGTTTTGAGTTTTTGCCTCCCTCACACATTGTCTCACATCTGCGATACCATACTTTCCTTCATAGGCATCATAATCGGTTGGCTTCCCATCACTGATAAGAATAATCACTTTGTTTTTAACTTTTGTTAGACCTAATTCATGAATACTATGTCTCAAAGACGTACCAATTCGAGTATAACCAGTAGGGACCATATTTTCTAAACGTGATTGAACAACTTTCCAGTTCTCATCAAAACCTTTGATGATATTATAAGAAGAGTTCTTTCTGGTATTACTAAAAAAGGTGGCAATCATTAAATTCTCAAATAATCCATCAATTACCTCTTGAATAACAATAATAGATTCTTTGGCGATATCGACGATCTTTCTCCCACTCACATAGCTGTCCGCTGATAAACTTGAATCAAGAAGTAAACAAACGGCAAGATCAGCTGGAGTATGAGTCTTGGAAATGTAAAGTTTATTACTGGGAGTATGTCCACTCTTTATATCAGCATGGGCATTAATTAGTGCATCAATATCAATATCTCCACCATCGATCTGTCTCTTTTTAGGTCTACGATCATAAAGAGCATTATTAAACAGCCGACGTAATTCGACAATTTCACTTCGATGTTTATTGATTATATCAGCATGATATTTAATAAATTCAGTTTTATCTAACGGCATGGGGATTGTTTTTTGATTCACAGTACACCAAGATTTTTTATATCGATTAGTTTGCAAGTTCCATTCATCATAATAAAATTGTGAAGCTGCTTTATCAACCCCCTCTTCATCCTCATCACTATAATCGAGCTTAATCGAAATATCGGCCTTAAAGATTGATTGAGCCTGAGTAGAACTACGAGTGATTTCTTTAATATTAAG
>JABJPQ010000027.1 GCA_018663815.1 Halobacteriovoraceae bacterium
CATGATGGTTTTTACCATGAACATCATTCGCAACTGCACCACCAAGAGTAACTTCTTTAGTTCCAGGAGTTACAGGAACAAAGTATCCTTTTGGGACTAAGAATTTGAGTAACTGTGAAAACGTAATTCCTGTCTGTACTTTAATAACTTTCTTTTGAGGGTTAAAATCAAGAATACAATCATTGAATCTATTATCTAGCAAGTATCCTTTATCGTTTAAGCAAGAATCTCCGTATGAAAGCTTATTCCCCACATACAAAACAGGTCTATCCCTGCCATCATTGCGAGAAAGTATATTTTTAGGTTTGCAAATAGACTTTGTAGTCTTGCTATTACTCCAGGAACTTACCGATATCACAATAGATCCCCCCCCTTATAAATAGATATAAACAAAAAATATAATACCCCCCCCTCGTATCAAACAATATTACCTTGATAAGGTCTTCCTTTAGGCGGCCTTCACGAGAAGCATGAAGTAATGATAAAAACCAAAAACAAATTATTATATTTAAAACGACATACAACCCTCTAATACCCCAGGAAAGTTTTGAGATCTGTACATCATAAAATGAATAAGCAATTAATGGAAAAATTACCGTAGTAATAAACACCGAAACAGTTGTTATTCTCATGATACTTTTTTCAGAGTACCCTCTTCCTGGTATTTTTTGAAACTTATACATGAGTCGTAGAGACCTGAACTCGGCAATTCGTTTAATTGCTGCTAAATTTATAAAAAAAATAAAAAAATATATTAAATGGTGTACTGGGATGTTAAGCTGGAAAACGATGATACCAAGGTAAATTCGAAGAATATAAAAAAATGATAGAAGGATAAGGTCTAGATAAATTATTTTTTTTATTTGTAGCGAGTATAAGATATTCATAGCAAAATAGAGGGTGTGAATCAACATAATTTCAGTACTTGTTTGAATGCATATAATAAATGTAACAAATAAAAGAATTAACAAGAGCAACCACCCGTTTGACAAACTGATAGCTCCACTAGCAAAAAGTCTGTCCTTTTTAATTGGATGAGCCTGATCATTCTGAATATCAATAAGATCGTTAAAGATGTAAACAGATGAAGTTAGCAAGCTAAAGCTAAAAAAAATAATTATTACCTGAGAAAAGTTAAGGTCTTGAAGAGTGTAAGGGAAAGGAGAAAATAAAAGTGGAGTAAAGAGTAAACAATTCTTGAGCCAATTATGACAACGAAACAGACTCATTGTTACGAGTAATTTTTTGTAATATGGGTTTGGCTGACTATTATGAGTATTTATGATAGTACCTTTATATTTTTGTGTAGTTCCGTCCAAACCTTATTCTAATTTATTTTACTAAACAATTAACCAGTGCTATACTACTTTTCTACAATAAAAACAAAAATACAAGCCGGGAACATAGGAAAAATTTTGAATAAGAACTTTTTTTTTTCTTCACGGCTTTAGTATTAATTATTTTTGCTCAGATTTTGCTTGAAAAAGACTGGATCATTTCCTCTCCTACCGGTGATGGTGTTCGAATTTTTTTAGATCATCGATACTTCTTGCAGGAAAATATAGGGAAATTTAAAATTCCATTTAGAAACTCAGCTCCGGGCCTTGGTAGCCACTTTCTTACGAATCAAGAAACGGCAACTATCTACCCCTTCACTGTTATTTTATATACATTATTTTCACTACCTATCGCCTTCGACTTTGAAATCATTTTAAGTGTCCTGCTTAGCGGATACTTTATGGGTATATGGTTAAAGGATGAAGGGAGATCTCAAAAATCTATTTTTTTGGGAGTTATAGCATACTCTCTGATGACAGTAAGATTAAGCTATATAAATGAAGGCTTAATAAGTTCTTTAAGTGCATTTTGCTGGACACCTTTGTTATTTTATTTTGCAAAGAAAATCATTCAAAAGGGCGAGAATAGACTTCTTTACTACAAAATTGCTGGAATTATGTTTTTAATACTTAGTGCTGGGAATGGGGAGGTGTTCTATTTTCTTTGTTTATTTGTTCTTATATATTGTGGGTTGCAATCTACCCGAAAAAATTACCTTCAAATTTTAAAGAGAGGAAGCGTTGCACTTGTGATAGTATTATTATTTACAAGTGTTCACCTTATCCCGTCTTATTTCTATTTTCAAGAATCAGTTAGATCCTTTATTAATTATGACCCTAGAGCTTTTAAAACGAGCTTTTTGTTAAACTTTTTTTCTTGGGGTATCCCTGGCGCAACTTCCTCGGTTGAAATAGATAATGAGTCTGTTCTTTTTATTAGTACTCTTATGATTCATTTTGCTTTATTAGGTTTCAGATATATTAAATATAAGCGAATACGAATTCTTATTATCTGTTCCATCATTTCTATTATTGTTAGCTTGGATATTAATATTCCTATCGGTAACCAATTAAAAGAACTTTTTTCA